>CAYUPJ010000071.1:0-19139 GCA_964446635.1 uncultured Anaerolineae bacterium | reverse complement strand
CTTGCGGCATGGGGATTGCTTCGCTTCGCTCGCAATGACAGCCTGAGTAGTCACCTTCGCAGCCATTTGATTAGCTTGGCCCAGGTGGAGGCCAGGTGGATCAATGGGCTGGTCAGGCGCCCCACGATTTGTCCCTGGGCGAGGCCGCGCAGGAATTCCTCTTTGTCGTTGAAAAGAGGCATCTCCACGTAGGCGTGGCCGATCTCACAGGCGGTGTGGGCATCGCTGCCAGCGCTTACCAATAGCCCCTGCTCGCGGGCCAGGTCCAGCGCCCGGCGGTTGTCGGAGGGGAATACGGTGCGGGCGTTGAACACCTCCAGCAGGTCCACCTGCTCGATGACGGTGAGCAAAGGAGTCAGTCCCATCGCCTCGCGGCGCAAGCGGTCCAAAGGATGCGGCACGCCAACCACACCTCCCTGCTCGTGCACACGGGCGATGGCCTCCTGAAGCGGTAGCCCCTTGGGCACCTCCTCTTCCAGGAAGTAAGCGATGATCTCCCCCACATTGGTCTTGATCTCCTCGCCCACGATAACCAAATCGGGGGCCATCTCCTGTAATGCTAAGGCCCCCGCTATGGTGTTGTGATCGGTGATGGCCACTTTATCGAGGCCCCGCTTCCGACAGGCCTCGATAACTGCCTCTAAGGACGTAAGCGAATCTTTAGAGTAGCAAGTGTGGATGTGGAGGTCAACCTTCACCCTAGCGCCTACCCCCTCTCATTAACCGCCACAATCCCCATAGGAGCCCACCAGCCAGGAGAGCCACTCCGCCCAGGGCGATGATTGCTGTCCTGGGCTCGATGCCCGGCATCACCACCTCGCCGTCGCCATAATTCTTGAAGAGCTGTCCCCACTTGGTCTCCAGAGCGCTTTCCACTCGCTTACGGCCCACGAAGGGATACCAGTAGACGTTGTGATAGAAGTTAGAGGCCAGGTAGGACCAGGGCACCAGAGGCGTGCGCAGGAGCAGGTGCTCAAAGGGCTTGAGGGGACCATGATAGATCATCTTTTGCCCACGGCTGGCGAAAGTGTCCTCCTGAACGAAGTGCCAGTTCTGGGACATCACCCAGTCCCGCTCCTCGCCCACGATCTCGATCTGCTCTGGATCGCCCACGCCCAGCCCCATCTCGTGGGCGATACGGATGAAGGGGATGGAGAGTGGATCGAAGCCCTGCAGTTTAGCAGAGATAGCATCAATAGCTACCTGATCCGCCGAGGCCAGGATGATGTCCTTCTCGTGCCAGCGCATGGCTCGTGGACCAGGCCCGTCGCCGGCGAAAGTGCCATCCATCACCGCAAAGAGCCCCGGATGGATGTCCTGCTGAATCATCAGGAGGTCTACCAGTGTCTCGTGGATGACCCCGTGAGTCCAGTGCCTCTTCGTGCCGAGCAATCCTCCGAAGGCGTTCTTCATCGCTCCGGTCAGTTGGGTGAATACGTGCGTTTTTATGGTCGGCATCTGAATGATGTTGCGTCCGATGAGGATTTCGGGGATGTGCACCCCCTCAGGGTAAACCTGATCCAGCACGAGGAAGGGCTGCTTGGGCTCGTAACGCACCCAGTCGTACTGCGGCTCATAAAGATGAACGTTGCGCAGGCCATACTTTTCGACGATGTACTTGTGCTTGTTGTTGCGCTCGGCCACATAGGCGTCCACGACGACGGTGTTGTTCTGGGCAGCGATGAGGCCTTTGTAACCGTCGTCCTGCAAAGTCCTGATCACACCCTCCAACTGCCAGGGCACCGTGGAGCAAGCCGGGTACCAGGTCTGCCAGGAAACGTTGATCTTGAGGATGGTCTCCACCTCCTTGGGCAGGGCTTCCTGGTAACCCGCCAGGTGCATCAACTGGCGATAGTCTTCTAGAACCGTATCCGGGGTGGTCTTGAGCACGGCCACCTTGCCCCGGCCGGGGAAATCTTTGATAGTCATTGAAAGTCCTCCTTTAACTGCTCTCTCAAGCCCGCAACTCAGCCCCTAACTCCTCAGCCAGTCGGCGCACGATGCGCTCCTGCACCTGAGCCACTTCAGCATCGGTTAGCGTCCGATCGTCGGCCTGGTAGGTCAGGGAGTAGGCCAGGCTCTTCTTGGCGGGCGGGATCTGCTCACCCCGGTACAGGTCAAACAGCCGGGCGTCCCGCAGCAACGGGCCGCCGAAAGCGAGAATCGCCTGCCGCACCTCCTCAACCGGGAGGTCTTCATCCACGACCAGGGCGATATCCTGCACCGCTGCCGGGAAGCGCGAGAGAGACTGCATGGTGCGCGTCACGCCCATCTGGGCCAACAGCGCCTCCAGATCGAACTCCAGCGCGCAGACGGGCTGGGCCGGCAGGTCGAACGCCTCCCGCACCTGGGGATGCAATTCGCCCATCATGCCCAGCACGCCATCACCAACGCTCACTTGCGCACAGCGGCCCGGGTGGAAAGCAGGATGCTGTCCCGGCTCGAAGGTCCCTGCCAGCCTAAGCCCCGCCAGCAACGTCTCTACCACTCCCTTGAGGTCGTAGAAGCCCATCGGAGTGTTGTCCTGCCCTTCCAGCCACGAACGGGTCTCTCGCGGGCCGGTCATCACCATGCCCAGCCGCAGCGGCTCGTCGGGCAAGGTTTGCCCCTCCACTGGCAGGTACACCGCGCCAATCTCGAAGATGGCTACGCGGTCGAGGAAGCGCAGGTTCTCGCGGGTAGTGTGGAGCAAAGAGGGGAGCAACGTCTGCCGCAGGTGGGCCCGCTCGGCCGAGAGGGGGTTGAGCACGTGTACCCCCCCCCCATCCCCCCCCGCTTGCGGGGGGGGAGAAGAGAAGGGGGCCGCAAGCGGGGGGGGAGAAAGGGGGGGTACCAGCGAGTAGGTGATGACCTCGTCCAGCCCACAGCCCACCAGGAGGTCACGGACGCGCTCGGCCCCTTCCAGGCGGGGGTTGGCTCGCTGGGGCGGCAATTCGTCGCGCAGGAGGGTCGTGGGGAAACGATCGTAACCCCAGATGCGCCCCACCTCCTCCACCAGGTCTATGGGGCGTGTGACGTCCAGGCGGTGGGAGGGGATGGTTACCTGGTAAACTGGTAGATTCGTAGATTCGTAGATTCGTAGATTCGTAGGTTGGACCTGGAACTCCAGGGAGGTGAGGATGCGGATGATTTCGTCAGCAGGGATTTCGACGCCCAGGACGCGGGCGGCGTAGGCCGTATCGAAGACGACGACCCGTTGTGGCTGGCGGCCGGGGTACAGGTCGCCGATGACCGGGATGACTGTGCCGCCACCTAGCTCCGCCATCAGGTGGGCTGCTCGCGCGGCGGCCTTCACCGTCAATTCCGGATCCACCTGTCGCCCGAACCGCTGGCTGGCGTCGCTTGTCAGCCCTAGCAAGCGGGAGGTGCGGCGGAGGTTGAGGAAGTTGAAGTTGGCCGCTTCCAGGAGGACGTCGGTCGTTTCCTCGGTTATTTCGCTCTCCAGTCCCCCCATCACGCCGGCCACTGCCACGGGGCCGCCTCCGTCGGTGATGAGCAGCATCTCCTGGTCGAAAGTGCGCACCTCCCCGTCGAGGGTCAGCATCTGCTCACCTGGCTGGGCACGGCGCACGATGATGACTGGCCGGTCCTCGCCAGGCCCTTCGGCAAGGCTCAGGGCAGGCTTGGCACGCAGGACGTGGCAATCGAAGGCGTGCAGCGGTTGTCCCAACTCCAGCATCACGTAGTTGGTGATGTCCACAATGTTGTTGATGGGGCGCATTCCAGCGCGGCGCAGCCGCATCTGCATCCAGAAAGGAGAAGGCTTCACCCTCAAGCCCTTGATAAAGGCTGCCGAGTAGCGCGGGCACAAGTCGGGGTCGGCAATCTCCAGGGCTAGAAAATCTGGCGTGGGTGTCAATTCCGCCGGATGCCGCTCCAGCACTTCGAGCACGTCTCTCTTGAGGGGAACATCCACCAGCACCGCCACCTCGCGGGCGATGCCGAGGACGGAGTACAGATGGCCGAAAGGTCCTTTGATGTCCAAATCCAGCACGGCGTCACCCAGGTACTCGGCCAGCGGCGTGCCGACGGGCGCGTCGTCGGGCAGGTAGATGATTTCCTCGTGGTCGTCGGAGAGGCCCAGTTCCTTCTCCGAGCAGACCATGGCTCGAGAATTGACGCCGCGAATCTTAACCTTCTTCAGCTTCATGACCTGCCGACCCTCGGCGTGGCCGTCGTAGAGGTGAGCGCCCTCCATAGCGAAGGCCACCTTGAGGTGTAGATCGTCCTGGCCTCGCATCTCCAACAGGCTGGGAGGCCCGGCCACGACGACCTCGGTCTCCGGGCCGCCGTACTCCACCTCGGCCAGCACCAGTCGGTCGGCGTTGGGGTGGTAGTGAACGGCGCGGAGCTCGCCCACCACGATCTTCTCCGGATCCCAGGGTAGTTCGGCCTCTGGTAGGCCGATGTACTCGATGGTCTCCACATCCAGCCCGGCCAGCGTCAGTCGCTGGGCCAGTTCTTTGATGGAGACTGGGATGTCCACGTAGTCTTTGAGCCAGGACAATGGTACTCGCATGATACACTCCTTTATGAGGGTTAGGCACTAAGGCACTAAGGCACTAAGGCACCAAGGCGCTGAGGCACTACGGTGTTATTCCTCCGATGATTGGTCGTCGTGAGCGGAAGCGATATGAGGGTCAGTGGCGGCAAGTTGGCTGCCAGGCTCAGTTTCGCCTTGCTTGCATTGTTTGAGATAAGCGATGTAGCCGTTGAGCATGCGACGGGTCTCGTCAGCGATGGCTCGTACTTCACGGTAGAGGTCTTTGGAGATGTATTCCAGTTCGAGCGCTGTCACCAGGTGGTTGATTGTCTCATCCAGCGAACCGCGGGCGATATAGCAGAAAAAGACCCCCTGTTGGTAGTAGTAGCGCCCGTGACCCTCAGCAATGTTGGCAGCCACACTCTTAGAAGAACGCCGTATCTGATTAGCCAGGTCCCACTTTTCCTCGGGCGGCAACCGGGGCACTACCCGCTTGTGCACGGCCAGCACCAACTCCCGCGCCCTATGCCACACCTTCAGACTATCCAACCCCTTCTCCCCCGCCTCACCAATTCGACCCATCCCCTTTCTCCCTCATTGCCTTATTGCCTCGGTGCCTCGTTGCCTTATTGCCTCAAAACTGCCTCAGGAACCGCAAGTCGTTCCCGTAGAACAGGCGAATATCGTCAATACTGTACTTAACCATCGCGGGACGCTCAACCCCCAACCCGAAGGCGAAGCCGTTCCACTCGTCGGGGTCGTAGCCGCCGTTTTGCAGCACCACCGGATGCACCATCCCCGCCCCGCACACCTCCAGCCAGCCGCTGTATCTGCACACCCGGCAGCCCTCCCCACCGCAGAGGATGCAGTCCATGTCGGCCTCAATGCTAGGCTCGGTGAAGGGGAAGTAGGAGCCCCGGATGCGGATACGGCGCTCCGGCCCGTAAAGCCGTCGCGCAAACTCGGTCAGCGTGCCGATCAGGTCAGTCATGGTGATGGCGTGTCCCACTGCCAGCCCCTCCACCTGGTAGAATTGGTGCTCGGAGCGGGCGGTGACCTGCTCGTAGCGGTAGCACTTGCCAGGCAGGATGACGCGAATGGGCTCAGGGCAGCGCTCGCGCATCACCCGAATCTGCCCCGGCGAGGTGTGCGTACGTAATAGCACGTCGTCGCTGATCCAGAAGGTATCCCACATGTCGCGGGCCGGGTGATGGGGTGGCATGTTCAGCAAGCCGAAGTTGAGCTCGTCAGTCTCGACGTCGGGCGACTCGTAGACCTGGAAGCCCATCTGGCCGAAGATGGCGTAAATCTCTCGCAGGGTCTGAGTGGTAAGGTGCAGCCGCCCCAGGCTAACCGGCCTTCCGGGCAGGGTCACGTCTATCCTCTCCTCCCTAAGGGCCCTCTCCAACTCCTGGCGCTGGAGGGTTTCAACCCTATCTTCGTAAGCAGCTTCCAGGGCCAGCTTGACCTCGTTGGCCAGCCGCCCCACAGCGGGTCGCTCCTCAGCGGGCAGTTGTCCCACGTGGCGCAGGATCTGATTCAGCTCGCTCTTCCTGCCCAGGTGCTCGATGCGCCAACTCTCCAGTTCCTCGGAATCAGAGACTGTTTCCAGGGCCCGGAGGGCCTTGTCTTTTAGTTCGTGTAACTTTTCCAGCATTTTTTCGCTCCTTCTAATGACAAACGGTTGCTTGCTTCGCCAGGGACGAAGCGGCAACCGTCATGCTCCGTGGTACCACCCTGTTTGGCCTGCAGCAGGCCCTCTCTCCACCAGCGGCCACCCTGCCAGATGGCTTACCGGTTGCCCCGCTAACGGTGGGCTTCCGGAGCAGGCTTGTGAATGGGCACAGAGATTTTCATCCCCGTTTGGGTATGACGCATGAAGACATGCTTCCCTCCCCCGTATGGCCCATCGAAGCCTAACTTCCGCAACTTACTCACTACGGCCTGGGGTTTCTCAGGTTTCAGCTTGGGCATGAGCTACCTTCAGGGTTAAGTCAACATCAACCGCATAACAAAGGGTGCACCCATCAATGACCGGTATCTCATCGCCGAAGCGAAGGGCCATAAGGATCCAGCCCTTGACTGCATCTTCCGCCATCTCCGCTGCCTCTTCTTGCGTTTCGCCCCAGGTCACGCAGCCGGGCAATATCGGCACCTCAACCGTCCATGTGCCGTCTGTGTTCCGCTCAAAGACCGCATAGCTCAAAGCCAAACGCACATAATTATCCCAAGATAGGTATCTCATTTTACCCCACCTATGGCAAGAGCTTCACAGCAGCCACGATAAACACTGCCACGATTACCATAACAATTGTTCCTATCCATCGCCATTGAGTATTCATATCCTCATACACGTCCCAGAACTGGCGATCAACTCTACTGAACCGCTGATCAACATCTTTCCGCAAGGAAACCATCTCCCTCTTCATTTCATCCAAGCGCCGCTCCATCTCTCGAATCTCCCAACGTGACCACTTAACCTCCTCACCCATCTCATCCTCCTCAGGGCAAGAATTTCAAGGCCGCCACGATGAGTGCTCCCACGGCCACCATCGTGCCCAACACCCAACGGAACTGTACGCTCACGTCCTAGACCATTCCCCTCCTCCCTCACTCTCTCGCATTATACCATCGAAGCTTCATTTGGGCAAATTGTCATTTACCTCGTCTGCGCCGCTTCTAGCTCGGCGATTAAAGTGTCCAAAGTTGCCTGCTGGCTGGGCAGGGCAAAGTCGCGGGCCTGCCGGGCGGCATCCAGGGCTTCCTGGATGGATCCGAGCGCTTGGTGGGCCCGGGCCAGCGTCTCGAGGGCGGCGCAGTCATGGGGCGCGAGGCGCAATACGGCCAGGGCTTCGTCCCGAGCCGCCTCGGGCTCGCCCCGCTCCAGGCGCAACGCCGCCAACCCCCTGTGGGCCTCGACCGACTCCGGTTCCAACGCCAGGGCCTGACGATAACTCTCGTCGGCCTGCGCCAGTTGGCCAAGACCTCGGTAAGCATCCCCCAGCAGGGCATAGGCCCCGGCCGAGGTGCTATCCCGGGCCAGGGCCTGCCGGCTGGCCTCGACGGCCTCTTCGTACCGCTCCAGGGCCAGGTAGACCCGGGCCTGCTCAGCATACAGGCTGGCCCGGTTGGGATCCAGGGCAGTGGCCTGAAGGAAGGAGCCGAGGGCCTGCCCCAGCCATTCTTGGCGCTCGGCGAGGTCAGTCGTCTGCTCGGCCCTGATCTGGTACAGTAGGCCCAGGTTCCAAAAGTGGCCTGCGTCCAAAGGAGCCAACTCTGTCGCCCGTCGCATGGCCTGCAGCGCCCCCTCCAGGGCAGCCATTCCCTGGTTGGCATCCGGAGCGGCGTTGGCTTGCTCCAGGTAGGTCTGAGACAGACTGAAGTAGTAGCCATCGTGGTCCGGCACCAGGTCCAGCGCGCGGCGGTGAAAGGCGATGCTGGCATCCAACCGGCCGGCGTCACTTAGGATTTCCGCCATTTTGAGCTGGACGTCGGCGCGGATGACGTTGACGTTGCTCACGAAGATAGCCAGGCTGACGGCCAGAGCCAGGCCGAGGTACAACGGCCAACGGCCAGAGCGCCACAGCGGCAGGCGCCTCGACTCCGTGCGGGACAGGGCCAGGGCCAACCCGGCCAGGATCAGGCCCAGCCAGACCAGAAAGACAAGATAGAACGTGGCCGGATCGGTCACGGGGCGCAACCTTATCAGGGCCAGCAGGCAGGGGAACAGCAGAGCCCAGCCAAGGGACGCGACCAGCCAGGCCAGTCCAGACCGGTCGAGTTGCAGGCCATCTCCGGCCAAGATAAGCACACCACCCACAACCCAGGTAATCCCCACCAATCCTACCAGGGTCGGATTCAGTAGATCAACCCCGGTCAACAGGAAATCGGCCAGCAGGACGCCCAGGACCAAACCCAAACGCAGAGACCGCGCCCAGTGATCGTCGCCCGCCGATTCCACGAGCGCCACCGGTCCGGGCTCGCCGGAGTCGGGTGCCGAGCGCCGACGACGCCTGCGACCTGACGGTGGGGCAGATGGTGAGGCACTCCCAGCCTGAGTTGCCAACGCAGCCAGTAAAGCCAGATTAATCCAGAACAAGGTTCGGGTGGTGACCACCCCGAAGCTGAACTGGAGGGCAGCCCAATGCCCGACCAGCGCCGCCAACAGTCCGGCCATCAGGAGTGGCCTGTCCTCACCCTGGGTCAACGGCGTTGCTGGCCCAGCGATCCGAGCCAGGAAAGGCATGCCCTGAGCGGAGTCGAAGGGACGAGCCAGCAGGTAGAGGCCCAACCCCCCCACCAGGCCCAATCCGAAGAACGGCGTCAGGAAAGTCCGCGTTCCTGCCAGCACCGCGCCCGCCACCCCGGCCAGAAGCCCGCTGCCCAGGCTGACAGCCGCCAACAGCCAGGTCTCCTGAGGCCGATGACCTAATAAGCCCAGCCTGCTCAGGCCCAACCGCACGGCAGTCAGGAACAGCAACAAATAGGCCAGCAGGCCCACCAACCCACTGGCAGCCAGGATGTCCAGAAACTCGTTGTGCACCCGATCAATCCGCTGGGCTCTCGCGATCCGATAGTAATCAGCCGGCATGAAGGGACCGATGGCATAACGCGTGGCGTCGGGGCCGTAGCCGACCAGCAGCCGAGCCGGGTCGGAGGTGACCAGATCAAACCCGGCCTCCCACAGCATGATGCGATCCAGGTTCTTGATCGTCTCGGGATCCAGCGTCTGGGTAAGCCGGCCCACGTAGGGAATTTTTTTCACCGCTGCCAGGGGGCTTCCCGGCAAATTGATGAACAGCAGCAAGCCAACGACAGCCAGGGCTGCGATAGCTACGCCCCCCAAGAGACGCTTTTTGCCTGCACGGGCGGCCAGTAGTAGCCCCAGATAGAAAATCGCAGCCAGCAGCCCCACGAAAGCTCCCCGGCTCTGGGTCACGACAATGGCTGCCAATTGGAGCCCTATTGACAGGACAAGACCGCCAACGACCAGATAGCGGGATAGCCCAGCCTGACGCCGCGCCGCCCCCCAGGTGGTCACTAGCGCTGTGATTGTCAAAGGCAGGACCATCACCAGGTACTCCCCCACGAAGATGGGATTGCCAATGGATGAACTGGGACGCTCCACCGATCCTGCCGGCCAGTGGATGGGATCGAGTCGGAGTGTCTGAGCGAGCATGTACAGCGCAACAGGCAGGCTGGTCACCACGATGGCGGTTACCAGCCGGGCGACCTGATGGCGGGTTCGAAGGGCCTGGCGGGCAACCAGGAACAGGACAAAGTAGGCCAGGATGGTGTAGAAACCCTGGGCACGCCCAGGGGAGCCCCAGAAACTGACGCGGGGGACAATGGATAGCAAAGTGGACAGGGCAGCGGCCAGGACGACCAGCGCAGCAGGCAGAGCCAGGGGTGGGAGCCTGCCTCCTCTCAAGGGTAGGTTTTTTGCGCGGTGGAGGAGTCCCCGACTTGTCGGGGCAATTTTCGCCCCCAGGCGGGGCTGTCCCAAACAAGTTTGGGGCTCCGGTTGGGTCGAAAGACGGGGCGAACCGCGCCCCTCCAGGCGCTGAACGAGCCAGGCCAGGGCAGCCAGCCAGGCCAGGATGCGGACCAGAACCGCCTTGTCCAGCTCGAAGACGGTTGAGGTGGTGGTGTTGAAAAATAGAGGCGCCAGAACGACGGCAGCCAGGGTGACGGCCTCGATGAACCCTTCACAGAGGAGACTCAGCCGGGTTTGCATGAGGAACTCCTGTTCATGGATGACCCCAGTTTAGCACAGTTTGCGCCATCAGTCAAATGGGGGGCTGTTGGCTACCTCACGGGGATGCCCTCGTATACCGAGGTGACGTCCCCAGGACCAGTGCCCTTGTTCACCACCACCACAGAAGGCATGAGTGGCTCCTGATCTACATCCCCAGCACCGTCCATGTCGCACAGTTGTCGCACATCTGTAACCTCTGCTATCCCCGCGCCAGCGAAGCCTGGCACCACACTATCCACACTGGCCAGGTCTATGAGCTTGAGATGCCCAGCCCAGAGCCAGAAGTCGCCCACGAAGCTAACGACGGTACCGGTCTCGTCTCTCACCTCCAGCTTGAGCTTTATGTCGTTGCAGTTGGAACTGTTGCGGACGGCGATCAGAGAGGTCACGCCCTGATGATCCCTGGCCAAAAAGGGAAGCACGATGGCGCTGGCTCCCATTTTTTCGCTCTCCGCATGAGCATTGTAACTCCCCCCTTGGGCATCCATCTCGGCCATGTCATAATCAGCCGCTTTCTTGAGATCAACCACGGCGAAGATGGGCTGGCCTGGGGTCTCTTCACCGCCAGGATAGCCCACCTGTTTATGTGACTGAATCACTGCCGCCCCAGCGTATTCGACCCCCAGGCCAACGATGGCCGGCAGGTAGAAGGTCGCCCCTCCGCCAGGACAGACCCAGTCGCCCAGGAAGAGGATGGAATCGCCACTGTGGTCGAAGAACTCCACGGTCACGAAGGTGGGCAGAGACTGCTGGGTCAGGTTCTGCACCTGAATGCTGGCCTCCCAGCCGCTCAACTCGCGGAAGATCAGGTCGGCATAAAAGAGCGTATCCATGGTGAGCTTGTAGGGCCGGGCTCGATAGGTCAGCAGCACCCCCCGATCCACCGACGGCGGGAAGCTGGTCTGATCCACGATGATCCCCAGGGGCTCGTTGGCGGTGACGTAGATCGAGCCAAGCCACCCGACACCCAGCACCTCCGGCACCCTTTTCCGTACGGATTCCCCTGGCGCCAACTGCTCGATGTGCTCCGAACAACTGAAGTTGCAACTCCCACCCTGCTTTTGGTAGTGAAGCCATACGGAGGTACACCTCTGGCCAGAGTTCTGGATGATTATCTCCGTATCCAGGTTGTAATATTGCCTCATGGCGTAGGGCGCAAAGTACTGATAGGGAGGCCCACTCCCCTCCATGTCCTTGGAGATCCCAGTGTAAGCACTCGAAACCATGGTGCCATAGTCGTTAGGTCCTTGGCGCTGGGCTACCACGGCCACTGGCTCGCCCGTATGCTTATAATAATCATCCTCCCATTCCTTCCACTCGGTGCTGTCGTCCACAGCATTATCAGCTTTCTTACAGGCCCTGTCAAAGTGGTCCTTATCCACTGAGTAAACTATCGCAGACCTTGCCGGATTGGGGATCTGAGCCCCCAAGGTCCAGACAGCGTTCTGGGGGATGCTCAGGCAAGCAGCCCCTACCGGGCCTGGATCGTTGTTTGGGCACTTACCCGAATACTCTCCCCAGAAAAATACAATCGCGCCGGTGTCCTCATCACCCACATTTTGCACCTGGATCAAGGTCTCCCAGCCGTGCTCGTGGTCAATAACGGGCAACTGGATGCGCGTGCCAATTTGGGTGGGTATAAAGGTGAGCTGGACGCTGACCTGGCCAGTGGCCCACAGGGACCTGGCTGTCACCCTGGCTTTTCCCGGTACAGTGCCGGATCTCAGAGTCACTGTAGCTATTCCATCAATGGTCTCGGTGATAGTGCAGCTCAGAGTGCCCAGGTCGGTAGCAAAAACGACCGTCGTCCCATCGGCTACCGGGTTGTTGTTCCTATCCTTGACCGTAGCCCTGATGGTAGAGGTAGAGGTGCCGTCCGCAGGCATGCTGATGGGATCCGCCGTCACTGTCACGGAGTGGGGCCAGCCTGGATTAACCTCGCCTTGGGTGGGGAACACCAGATACCAGTCCCTCTTGCTATCCGTATCTCTAGACCACGCAATTCTAGCCAAGGACTTGCCCTTAGCTCCATTGCTCCAGTCAGCACACTCAGGCTCGTTGATTTCCGCTCCCCCATCCACTGTGCCTTCCCAATGGTCCGCTTCGACGATGGTGTTGAAGGCCGTCTGTTGAGCACCCGCCCATGCCCCATCGTTGTTGGCAAAGGCCAGGGCATCCATCATGGTGCTCGCCCCATCCTCCAGGATGATCACATTGTCTGTACCGGTGAGGCCACTGTCGGCGGTATAGAAGTCGTGATACCCATTGCTGTTGGTATCTCCCACGATTTCATCATCGGCTGGATCACCCTCGAAGTTCAGGACAAAGTACTCCTCAGGACTTGCAGTGTAAGCTGGAAAAGTCTTCACCACTGTGCTTCGTTGCCTCACCAGCCAGTATTGGACGTTTATACTCTCTCCCGAGACGTTGCGGAACTCAATCCAATCCTTGCCTTCGCTGGGTGCCACCTCATTGATCAACACATCCCCAGGAGTACCCATGGTCGGATTGGCCGCACCAGGAGTGTGACTGGTGAACAAGTGCCAATCGCTCTTGCTATTGGTGTCGGTGGAGGATCTGTCTCTGCCTAAAGACTTGCCTTCGTCCCCCTCGCTCCAGTCGGCGCTCTCAGCCTCATTTACTCCTGCCCCACCGTCGGGCGTGCCCTCCCAATGGCCGGCCTCAACTATAGCGTTGAATGTGCTCTGCTGATCGGGTGCCCATGTCCCATCGTTGTTGGCAAAGGCCAGGGCATCAATCGTGGTGCTCGCCCCATCCTCCAAAATGAGCACATTGTCCGTGCCCGTGAGACCACTGTCTGTGGTATAGAAGTCCCGATATCCATTGCCGTTGACATCTCCCGCGATTTCGTCATTGGCCGGATCGCCATCGAAGTTCAAAACGATGTACTCGCCCGGCGTCAGGCTGTAAGAGGGAAAGGTCTTCACTACACTGGTTCTTGCCCTGACTACCCAATATCTAATATCTACGCTACTTGCCGAGGTGTTGTAGAACTCGATCCAGTCATTATCTTCGCCGGGAGCTACTTCGTTGACCAGCACGCTTCCTGGGACACCGAAGGCGGGATTGGCCTCCCCAGGGGTTTGGCTGGTGAACAAATACCAGTCAGTCTTGCTATTGGTGTCGGTGGAAAACGCATCCCGGCCTAGAGATTTCCCCTTGGCTCCTTTGCTCCAGTCTGCACACTGTTCTTCGTTCTTCCTCTTGTTTTCTTCTGTATCGTTGGGGTAGACTGTGCCTACCCATTCATTGGCACCAACTATGTTCGTAAAAGCGGTATGTTGAGTGAAGGCCCATGTTCCATCATTGTTAGCAAAGGCCATGGCATCAATAATGTTACCGCTAGAATCCTCCAAAATGCTCACATTGTCAGTTCCAGTTAGGCCATCAGAGCCCCTATCGTAATAAAAGTCACGATAACCATTACCGTTGGCATCCCCACCTATTTCATCCGCTGTACCCTTGTCGTGAAAGTGTAGAACAATATATTCTCCGGGAGCTAGCGTGTAAGAGGGAAAGGTTTTTCTTTTGGAGGTTTGCTGCTTAACAACCCAAGATTGAATATTTATGCTACTTCCTGAACCGTTGTAAAGTTCTAGCCAGTCTTTGCTACTCGTTTCACTGGGAGCCACCTCATTTATCACTACTTCTCCTGGTTCGATTGCCGACGAAGGAGTTGAAACGATCGCTAACGCCAATGTTATCATTGCCAACATGGTCAAGAATGGCAAGGGTCTCAAGGTCGCACCTCCCTGAAGATGCTAGCACCGAGGATCACGAACAACGTCTTCACACATTGAGGTAAAAGTGACACGAGCACGAAGTTATCCTCAGGCATGGAGGCCACCTCGCTTTCAATCGGTACGTGAAACGATACACGAAGTGGCCTCTTTTGCCAATTCAAAGTTAGCTCAACAGTTCGCGCCGCCAGTCAAACGGGGGGTCGGGAACTCGCTCCAAGCACGTTCCCTCGACTTCGCTCAGAGCAGGCTTTGGGAAAAGGAAGGGGATGCCGAGCAGCGTCCTGGGCTTGTCGAAGGACGAAGCGAGGCGGGGGAAGGTGAGGATTGCTAACAAAAAAGGGGGCCGGCCTTGCGGTGACCAGCCCCTCTTTTGACAAAGCTGCCTCGGTGAACCTTTCTTGTCCAGGATAGGGCTACTCGCTTTGCAGTCCCCTGGGGCTTCGGCTCCAATGAGTTGGCGCCATGACAACTGTCGTCGCTGTCCGGGCGCAAGGTTGAATGGAGTCGGTAAGAGAAACATTGGCGCTTGCTGTCCCGGTGTTGTTCAGCACGATGGTGTACAACAAGCTGTCGCCCGGCTGGGCCGCAGGCTTGGTTACCGTCTTGGTTGAAGTGCTCAAATCCGGTTGCCCGTCTGAGGAGTGGTTCTTCAGGATGAGGGGGAGATACACTTCGTGACCAGGTGTCAATGTAGGGGTTGGTGTCGGTGTTCTGGTGGGTGTACTGGTGGGTGTACTGGTAGGTGTACTGGTGGGCGTCCTGGTGGGCGTCCTGGTGACTGTAGGCGTTGAGGTCGGTGTTGCTGTATAAGTTGGCGTGGCTGTTGCTGGGGTTGAAATGACGACGTTTCCATCTACGTGCGAGCTCAAGACTGAGTTGCCCCCGTAGAGGACATCGGTGTTCCTGGCTGGCGGAGAAAAGACAAAGCTGATAGGAGTGCCACCGCCCGGCGTTTGCGTCTTGGCCTTGAAGCGGATAGTCGCCAGCGTGAAGGTGCCTGAAGGTGGCGCCCCGGTGAGGATGCCGGCTACGTAATCAATCTCCCCTGTGCCGTTATCCACGCTGTTCTGCAAGACGGTGTCAAGAGTACTGCCTGGGATAATCTGATCTGAGGGGTTGCCGCTGGCGTCAACGACAGTGAGATAGGCCGGATTGAAATCAATGAAAGCAGCGCCAGTATCCACGGGTTGGCTGCCGGCTTCAATACGAATGTCCAGCGTGAACACTTCGCCAACGGTGATGGTTGTAGAGGCAGGGGAAATAGCAATCGTGACCGTCCCTGCAGAAGCAGTAGGTGGGCCCAAGCTGTCCACCTGCGATGCTAATACCGACAGAGCTAAGCTCACCGCAAGGGCTACTAGCCCTGCGAGACCGAACCGGCCGCGTTGTGATAAGCGACGCATCTCCACAGCCTCCTCACTTATGAATAACGCAATCTGCCATTATGCTATTCCTCTCTGGCACCCACTGTAGCTCAAACCGTGATGTCTCCGCACAAGCCGAAATTTGTTCTCAGCAAGGAGAAATCTGGGGCGTTGACGCAGCCATCCTGATCGAAATCAGCGCGGGCGTCGTAACCCTCCTGGCCCTGGCATTTGCTAAAGGCCGTGCGCAGGATGGAGAAGTCGGGCGCGTTGACGCAGTTGTCATCGTTGGCATCACCTTCGAGGAGGGCGCCGAAGTTGACTTCGTTAGTTCCGACTCCAATACTCATGTTTGACTTGACATTGCTTAACGTATGGTCTCCCTTGACCCAGATGTTGTATGTCCCACGTGGCACATTTGGTATGGTGAACCTGCCATATATATCGGTAGTGGCGCTATAGGAGTAGAGCAGGCTGTCATCAGATGGCAAGTAAAGCCCAACGTCAAGATCTGTAACCCAACTCGAACCCGGCGGAGATGGTCGCCCTTGCAAAGTAACACTGCCTGTCAACGTGCTGGGAGGTGCGTATAGAGCTATGACTGTACGTGTAGATCCAGAACTTACGGTGCCTTCAGCTTGAAGCAAAGTGTCACCTGAAAGATACGTATACGCACCCACGTTATAGGACTGAGTACCAGCTATTCCCGTCACCTGGACGGTGTAATCACCGGCTATGGGCTTAGGAATTCCTATCACATGATATTCGGCCCCTTCGAACACTTCAACACCTGGGATTTCAGAGACAAATTGACCATTGCTTAAATACCCAGCACGCCGTCCCTGGGGATCAGAGATGAGCCACCTGGCCTCTGTGACCATACCAAAGAACACCACATCCTCATCACTCACGCTCTCAACCACCATAGGCGCAGGTTTACACTCGCTCGCCAACCCCAGTTCATAAAGAACGCAATTCCTGACCTGGCTCACAATCGGGCCATGTTTGGCACTGAACCTAAAGTCCTCTTGACAGTTTAGGTAACTCATACAATTGGGCAAGTGTTGGTGGATCTCTGGTATAGTGCCGTCGCCCCGCTCTTTCCCTTCTTTCTGGTCCCCTGGTATTGGCTTCCCGTCCGCCCACCTCGGCCAGTCCAGGATGCCTCTATTCTTCACGCGGAGCATGGAAAGCGTGTCATGGGCTTCCGAGCCGTATATGACAACTCCTTCTACATCATTAAAGAGATCACTGATTGCAGCATTCAATTCATCCAAATTTGGGTTTTGATTCTCTTCAGTCAAATCGCCTGGTTTCTTGCATTCTCTGGTATTATTCACATTGCACAAGTAGTCCTGGTATACAACTGGCATCAGCTCCTGCCATGAGGGCATAAACTGACGGATACAGAGCCAACGAAGCATCTGAGTTGGGCAAAGCAATCTGACCAAAACATTGATTTCTGCTTCGTCAAGTTTTTTAGACCAGTCATCGAAATCTCCCGGCGGGAAAGCACCGCCTCCCCAGTAATAATAAGCTTTAGGAACTCCCTGGCTCGGTGGAGCAATCATGATCAACTTATCCACATGGGAAGATCCTGCGGCCTGTATGTATTGCCTGGCCACAAGACCCCCGTTGCTATGTGTGATGATGTGAACCTTGCCGTTAGGACTTGCCTTCAATGCTCGTTCAACCCATATCTTGGCCAGGTAATCTTTGGCGGACTCAGCATTGGGACGCCACCAGGGATAGTAACCAATGATTAGGTTTTTCCCGAATTCATACCCAGCTCCCACCAAAGCCTGGATGAGTTTATCATAGGTCTTTTCGGCCGTTGGCATCCAACCGCAAATGCCACGAAAGCATAAGGAAGCGCCGTAGCCCGGCACAATGATAATAGGAGTTAGGCAGTCCTTGACGGTGACGGTCTTCGTATCCGATAGGGCTTCGTTCCTCGCGTTGTCCCGCGCATTCACACGGTAGCTCAAGGTACCGGCCTGGGAGAAGGGGCCAAGGGTTGCCTTGTAGGTGTCCCCCGACTCGCGGGACATGGCAACGAAGTTCCAGGAGGAACCGCCTGGGGGCTGGTAGTACAGCCGCACCCACTCCAAGCCCGATGCGTCAGTCACGTCGGCACGGATAGTGACGGTGGTGGGCTCAGGACAGCCCTGGCGATTTATGGGGTCTGGCGACGCCCGGATGTTGTCAATGTCGGGTGGCGTTGTGTCACAATCCTTCACCGTCACGGTCTCCCTGCTGGATTGGGCTTCGTTCTCCCAGGAGTCCAGCGCCTTGACACGGTAATTCACGGTACCGGCCTTGGTGAAGGGGCCAATGGTCGCCTCGTAGGTATCCCCTGACATATAGGACATGTCGATGTATTCCCAGGAGTTTTCGCCTACAGGCAGATAATACAGCCGTACCCACTCCAGACACGACTCGTCGAACACGTCCGCCCAGATAGTGACGGTGGTGGGAGGGCCGCAGCCCTCCTTCTTGTTGATAGGGTCGTCGGACTCCTCGATGTTGTCGATGCAGGGCGGAGTTGTATCATCCCATCCTTCGGTCACCGGGCTACATACGACTTCAGGTACTTGGCTGAGCTCGACGGACTCTCCCCGCTGATCGGTTGGGCTGTTCGACAGGATTATTTCACCATGCCCCTGAGTAAGATTGTTTTTAGGCGCATCGGCTTGTAAGGGATCGGCGGTGCCGAATAGCAGCACTGCTATTACCAGTAAGTTGAGGATTACCCAGATGTTCTTTTTCATCTCCATTGACCTCCGGGCTTATGAAATAAGACGCCAACGGCGGGCACAGAGTTATCCCTGCGTTGGCGTGCAGATACTGAGGCCTTCCACATTGGCCTCATCACTTGAACTATGGATATTTCTCGATTCCATGTCAAATCTCATAATGTCGCTCCCCTCCAGAGACTTGACTCCGCACCACAATAGGGTGGTTCACTCCTGTCAACAGTATACCACAAAAGGCCGGCGCTGTCAAACACTCGTCGGCCAGTTTCAAGTGATCTGCCCTCGGTGCTGCAAACTACCAGCCGCTATTGCTCCGCGTATAGTTGGGTCTCCTGTCCATGGACGCATCCAGTCTATCACAGTTCGCACCATTGGTCAAGCGAGTAGAAACCCCTCCCCCTACGAGGGGGAGCCTGCCCTGAGCGGAGCCGAAGGGGCGGGTGGGGGAGCCCTCGTTACAAGACCACCCCCCTCTGACGGCGAGGAGTTGCACTCCGAGCCCCCGCTGGGTGGCGGAGTACAACTCCGCCACATCGGGAGAAACCCCTTCCTCCCAAGGAGGGGAAAACAAAAAAGACCACGAGATTGACCTGAGAACGCCCCTGCGCCAGGGGGCTACGATTTCAGAGATGAAGCGTCTGATCGTCGAGGCAGTGCGCGCCAAACCAGAGAGGCACCATCTGTCCGAGCAGGTAATACCTCAGGGGCGTACGATGTCGGAGATTGGAGGATGAGCAAAACAAAGGCCCTCCTGGAGACTTGGAGGGCCGCTTGCCACTGCAGTAGATGTGCTCCCTTGTGGTTGCTCCTACTTGGCAGCAGTCTTGCGCCTCCTGACCAGCGCAACCGTGAGGACGACTAGCGAAGCCAGCCCCGCCAGCGCCATCCACGGCACCAACACCTCCAGCCTGTTCACCGGCACGGCCATGCCACCGATGGGCCTCTCGGAGGTGGCGGTGGGTGTGGGCGTGGCAGTTGGGGTGCGGGCGTGCCCGCGGGTGACGGTGGGTGTGG
>CAYUPJ010000070.1:0-19271 GCA_964446635.1 uncultured Anaerolineae bacterium | reverse complement strand
ATTGCTTCGGCGGAAGAGCACCGCCTCGCAATGACAGAAAGAAGTTTCTGAGTAGGAGCGTTTTTTGCGACGAAGCAATCTCCTTGCTGAACAAAGGTGGGGATTGCTTCGCAAAAAGCGCTCGCAATGACATCGTATCGGGAAGTTATTCTTTAACGAACCCTTAGCGGCGGACGCGGTCTCCGATCCACTCCTGCAGCTCCTCAGGGTTGTCCGATTTGAGCAATGCATCTTTCGAGGTGATCAGTCCCTTCTGAACGAGGTCCCTCAATGCCTGATTGAGAGTCTGCATGCCGTATTGCGCGCCAGTCTGGATGACGTTCGGCATCTGATAGGTCTTCCCCTCCCTGATGAGGTTGCGAATGGCGACGGTGGCGATCATCACTTCCAGGGCCGCGACCCGGCCTTTGCCATCCGGCCTGGGGATTAGTGTCTGGTAGAACACCCCCAGCAGGGTGGTTGAGAGCTGGGAGCGGATCTGGCTTTGCTGGTGCGGAGGGAAGACGTCAATGATGCGGTCAATGGCTCCGGGAGCGCTGGGGGTGTGCAGGGTAGCAAGGACTAAGTGCCCTGTCTCCGCCGCCGTGAGGGCGGTGGCGATGGTCTCCAGATCGCGCAGCTCCCCCACCAGGATGACGTCGGGGTCCTGGCGAAGGACACGCTTCAAAGCAGCCGAGAAGGATCTGGTATCCGCGCCCAGCTCCCGCTGGGTGATGAAGCACTGCTTGTCCTTGAAGAGATACTCTATCGGATCCTCGACGGTGACCACCCGGCGGGATTCCCTCTCATTGAGGTAATCTAGCATGGCCGCCAGAGTGGTGGATTTGCCACTACCCGTCGGGCCTGTGACCAGGATCAGCCCAGCTGGCTTCATGACCAGAACCCTGGTCACCTCCGGTAACCCCAGCTCATCGATTTGGGGGATTCTCCAGTTCACTTGGCGAAGGGCTAAGCTGACCGTGCCTCTCTGGAGGGCGGCGTTGACGCGAAAACGAGCCAGGCCAGAGATGCTATAGGCGAAGTCCAGTTCCAGGTCCCTAGTGAAGGCTTCTCTCTGTTCTGGAGTGGTTATTTGCTCAAGGGCCTCTTGCATTTCCTCAGATGTGACCAGTGAGTCATCATAGGGGGTAAGGGCGCCGTGGATGCGCAGCACAGGAGGGCTACCCGTCTTCAGGTGCAGGTCAGAAGCCTGGCGCTCAACTACGACGCGAAGCAAGTTGTCAACATTCATGCTACAAACCTCCAATACCAATCTATGATCTGTTTTCCGTAAAGCATGGCCACCATCCCGCCCGCAACAAGGAAGGGGGCAAAGGGGATGGGGTCTTTGCGCCCCTTAAGACCGGTCAGCAGCAGGCCACCTCCAACCAGGCCTCCCGCGATAAAGGAGAAAAGAAGGGCAACGAAGACTGAGGGGAAACCCACCACCAGTCCGATGAAAGTAGCCAACTTGACATCGCCCATTCCCATCCCCGCCGGATAAATCGAAGCGATGAGGAAGAGCAGCCCGAAACCGAGGGCTCCGCCGCCAAGCAGCTCCACTATCTTGTGGTTGGGGGTAAAGGGGGCAGCCAGCAAGGCCACGACGATGGCTGGTAGGATCACCCGATTGAGCACAAGGTGATGCTCCAAATCAATGAAGAAGATGACGATAAAGAAACAGGTGTATAGAGTGGCTAGCAGCAACTGAAGAGATAGCCCGTAACGATACCAGAGCAAGACAAACAGCAACCCGGTGATGGACTCAACCAACAGGATGCGCCGGGGTATAGATGCTCCACAGTAGCGACACCGCCCTCTGAGGAGGAGGTAGCTGAGCACAGGAACCAAATCAAACAGAGCCAGTCTTCGTCCACAGGCTGGGCAATGGGAGGGCGGTGAGACAATGGAGGCTTTCTCTGGCAGGCGGTCTATGCAGACGTTGAGGAAGCTGCTAATGGCCAGGCCCAGCAAGGCATAGAGCAGTACCATATTGACCGCTCAAGCCCCTTTCTTGAGAGCGAGCCCGATGTTGACCATAAACGAGGGGAGAGGCAGGTCCGCCGGATACGCCAATGGCGGCTTGGGCATTTCAATAGTATATCCCATCTCAGTTTGGATAATCTGATTGACGCTAGGTATGCCTGTCAGCTCCCCCGTCAGGAAAACAGGAACCGAGGGGTCAAGCAGTTTATCAGGATGGCTGTGGTTGTAAAAGTCAATGGTTCGAATGACCTCCTCGATCAGACGACGGGCTTTTTGTTGTGGGTCAAGGGCCTCCCTGTGCAGCACTGCACTTCGGGTGATGTCAGTAATGGCATCTCTCACTACGACCACGTGGAAGCTATCGTCCTCCAGATCAGCGATAACCGCATCTCTCTGATTGACGGCCCTGACGAGGGCGAGGGGCTTAAGATCCATCGCCTTGAGTTGGATGCCGGCGATTTGGAAGGCGTTGATGTGGGCGTTCACCAGGTCTCGTGGCGCACCCAAGACGTACACTTGCTGCGCCTCACTCGTCTCACCAATGACCTGATGGCAGAGGTAAAGCTCTTCCACAGGGACGGGCATCGCTCGCCGCGCTTCGCGGCCGATGGCGTCCTCCAATAGGTTGGACCTCATTTTGGGTAGGTCGAAGATTTGAGAAGTCGAGCCCAGCCCTATCACGGTCAGGCTGGAGATGACGTCCTTCTTGGATACTTTCTGCTCGCCGAAAAGGGTATCGAGGGCCAAACCCACCTGCGCGGGATCACGAATCAGGCCGTTCTCGACCAAGCCGGGCCCTAGAGACATTCGCTTCCACTTCTTGACTTCGCCCCCTTTGACCGTGAGCAGCCGCAGGCTCCTCTCCTCGATGTTCACCGTCACCGTTTCTGAGCTACCACGCAAGCTTAGTCTCATGTTAAGCCAACCTCCTAACTACTTGGACAATGTCACATCCTGTCATTGCGAGTCTTCCATGGCGCATCGCGCCATCCGTAGGGGGCAGAAACTTCATCGTGTCATTGCGAGGCACGGTTTTTGTGCCGAAGCAATCTCCAATTCGCAGGGTGGGGATTGCTTCGCCTTCGGCTCGCAATGACAGAGTCAAGTTTCTGAGTAGCCGAAGGCGAAGCAATCTCCTACCAGCAAATTGGGGATTGCTTGGCCCCTGCGGAGATCGCAATGACACAGCGAAGTAATCCCCTAAGTCACAATTCCTCATACAAGTCTTTCCATTCGCTATTCGTCCCGTTGATTAGATCAATCTTCTTTTGTCGTGAACCACCTTTAATTTGCTTTTCCCTCGCAATCGCTGAGGATGGGTCATCGAACACTTCATAACACACAAGCTTGGTGATGTTGTATTTGCTTGTGAAACCTCCCACCATCTTCGATTTGTGTTCGTAAACCCTTCTTTTCAAATCATTGGTTATGCCCGTGTAGAGCACAGTATTGTATTTGTTATTCATGATGTAGACATAGTATTGCCTGTTCATTGGCGTCTCCCTCGTGATCGCGCCACAAAGTGTCATTGCGAGCTGAAGGCGAAGCAATCTCCCGCCTTCAATTGCAAGCAACGGCGTAACTGCTCAGCCCGTGTCATTGCGAGGAGCGTTTTTTGCGGTTGCGAGGAACGAAGCAAAGCAATCTCCTCCTTACGGCTTGGGGATTGCTTCGCTTCGCTCGCAATGACAGCCTGAGTAGTTACGCAACGGTAGAGATTGCTTCGTCGCTCCGCTTCTACTCAGAAACTTGTGCGCCTCTGGCCGTCATTGCGAGCCAAAGGCGAAGCAATCTCCCTCCCCCTGAATTGGGGATTGCTTCGGCGCAAACAGCGCGCCTCGCAATGACAGTAGAGTTTCTGTCCTGGCGAATGGCGCACCGGGCCATGGAAGACTCGCAATGACATTCGTGTGATGTGACATTGTCGAGGTAGTTACGTCTACTGTGCAGGGATGCGCAATTGCTGTCCTGGATGAATAGTAGAGCTGGTCAACCCATTGGCGGCCATGATGGCCTGGGCGGTGGTGCCGTACGTGCGAGCGATTTGGTACAACCACTCTCCCGGCTGCACCACATGGATGATGTACTGCGGCTGTGAAGTTGGAGGCGAGGTTGGAGTTGTGGATGGCGCAGGCGGTCCACCGGCCAGCGCCTCCAGTTCCCCTATCGCTTCTCCTCCGTCAGGCTTGACTTGTAAGGCGCGGGTGAATTCCAGCTTCGCTTCCTCCAGCTTGCCCTCGGCGACGAGTTGCTGTCCATAGTTGACGTGGGCCGCGTACAGCTTCTCGGTCAGGTCATCGTAATTCGGGCTGAGGGCCAGAATCTGCTCGATCAGGCTGATCACTCTCCCCCAATCTTTCGCCGCCCACGGCTCGTGCAGGCTTTGAGCCAACTGGTCTACCGCAGTCAGCGCTGGTGCTGGCGTGGACGGGGCCGTTGTGGGCGTCGGCGCCCAGGTGGCTGCTTGTTGCAGCCCCGCCTGGGCTTCCGGCCCGTCGGGTTTGATCTCCAGAGCACTGTTGAATTGCGCTGTCGCCTTGTCTGGATTGCCCTCATTCAGCAGTTGGTAGCCATAATTGATGTAGGCCGAGTACAGCTTATCGTTCATGCCAGCGTAATTGGGGTCCATGGCCAGGATCTGCCCGATGAGGACGATGACCTGTTCCCAATCTTGCGCATCCCAGGCCTTGGTCAGCTTATGTTCCCACTGGGCCAGGCTTTCTGGCGTTACCGTGACGCCGGGCGTCGGCTGCACAACCGCTCCGGGGGAAAGGGTAGAGCTATAGAGGGCGATGTCCATGCTGAGAGTATATTTCCCTTCGCCCTCTGCGATGTTCACGTTGGTCATTACAAAGCTCTCCAACCCGGCCTCTTTAATCCGCGATATAAAGTCCAGCAGATTGGGGAGGGTCCCATTAGCTTCCAGCCGGTACCCCTTAACGCTGTATGACTCCTTTTGTTCCTCCCCTGGAGGAGAGGGTTGGGTCTGCAGGCTAGTGATCTCCACCTGGCTCTCGCTGGCATATTGATATATGTTGTTCAACGCTTCAGTCGTCTGGGCATCGCTGAGGAAGAGGTTGGCCAGTTTGTCCAACGCGGACTGCTGGGCGTCTATTTTTTTCTGCAAGTCCTCAACGCTTGTGCCTTGTGCTTGTCGGGCTTTCTCCAGCTCCTTCTTCTCCGAGGCCAGTTGGGAAGTCAGTTTCCCCTTATCTTGCCATAGCGGAAGAACGGAGGATCTGACAACAAGGACGTTGGCAACTCCCAGCACGATCACGGCAACCAGGGCCAGCAAAGACTGGCGGTCTTTGAGCTGGATGTTTGTTCTCAAGTTCCTCAAGGATTCCATCGCAATCCCTCCTCCAATCCGTAAGTGTTCAGGTGCCAGGCACTTTCATCGGCTATTCGCAAGTGCCTGGCACCTCGTCGGATCCTCCCACTCTCTCAGGGGTGCACATGCCTGAGGCTGTCCCATTCCTTCCGATACAGAGGTAGATAAATGCTCATCCGTCCCTCCATCATTTGCGGACGGTGGGCAAGTTGAGCCCCGCCAGGCGTCAACGAAGCCACCCCCTCTGGCTGCAGGGAGGATGACAATACAGTCGTTGTGATTGCCAGGGTGTAGCGATATTCCGGCCCGCACCCGCCACCCAAGGGATTAAAATGGGCGGCCTTGACAAAATAGGTTCCGGTCACGGGGAAGTGCCAAATAATCTTCGAAAACGGGGCGTTAGCCGGGTCATCGTCATTGTAAGTCAACTGTGTAGTGCCATCGGTGTCGTACAGGGTGAGGGTTGTATCTACATCAAAACCGAATGTTGTTGTTGTCCAGATGGTGTAGGTTAAAGGTACGGCAACAAGCTTCACGTAGTCCTGGTCCCCTGGGGTGTGGAAATTGTGATCTTGAGGCGCACCAGCTTCAATCAGCTTGGATTGCTGGTAGGAGTTATCGGGCTCATACGCATCGGTACAAAGGGTCGGTGTGGGTGTACTAGTTGGTGTTGGCGTGCTCGTTGGAGTAGCTGTGTTCGTTGGCGTCGCAGTGGCGGTAGCCGTGCTTGTGGGTGTTCGGGTGGCCGTAGATGTACTTGTTGGTGTTGGGGTAGCCGTGTTCGTTCGTGTCGGAGTGGGAGTAGCCGTGCTTGTGGGTGTAGGCGTGGGCGTAGATGTATCTGTTGGGGTTGGCGTGACGGTAGGGGTAGACACCACCGGCCTGACACTCATTTGGACGGGAATCGTGCGAGTTTGGATTTCTGGACAATAGGTAAAACAGCCGCCCAAGGGATTGCTTGGCCTGACAGTAATGGTAATGGTGGCTTCATAAAGGCCATCCGGGAACTCCTGAAAGCCGTCTGCCCACACATTCACGACCGAGGGGGTCTTGCCTTCAGAGAAGCTTACGAACAACCAGTCAGCGTCATCCTCAATACTCCAGAGTAAGTTGCCGCCGCCAGGGACGAAAACGTTGATGGTTTGCGGCGGGGGGAAAGGAGGATAAGGAGGAAACGGCGGCGCCCATTCGAAACTCAGTGACTTGGGCTCGACTTCAATGAAGGGCTCCTCGACCACCGTGACGGTATATGCCTGATATGGGCCAAACTCGTAGAGGTTGGTGACGGTCACCACCGGCCAGCCATCGGAGGGTGCTTGGAAGCAGAGTGAGGAGGCGAAGTTGCCGCCGCCTGGGTCATAATCATCGCACTCCCACAGGTAATTGCCCATCGTGACCGTGATGGCGGTATCCACGCTAAAGGCCAGGTCCGAGGTGAAGACCCCGTACAAGCGGCCCTCTTTGACCGGCCATTTGACAAGATCCTTGTCGCCATCGGGGTAGAAATTATGTTCCTGCGGTTCTCTGTCGTCAATGATCTTGGGCCTGTTGTCGTCGGGCTCGTACCT
This sequence comes from uncultured Anaerolineae bacterium, assembly GCA_964446635.1. Lineage (GTDB taxonomy): Bacteria > Chloroflexota > Anaerolineae > VGOG01 > VGOG01 > CAYUPJ01. The sequence goes on along the minus strand of CAYUPJ010000070.1, from coordinate 12,407 downwards.
GTCAACGTACACAGAGAGCAAAGTGAGCTCCAGATCGTAGGTTTTGTCGGGGCCGTAGAAGCCATTTATGCCTTTGCTGATCGTCGCCACGGCGCTGCCATCTGCGTCCGGCACGAAGCGGACTTCTGAGGCAAAAAACTGTGGGTCAAGAATCCACTCTGGATCAGGCAATCCCGTGTAGATGTCGTCGTTCTCACACCGGTAATAGTCGGTCGTCTCGCAGACCTCACCATTCACCTCGACAGAGATAACGGTGTCCGTGCCGCTGATCAGATTAGATGTGCCAAGGGCGTACAGGAGCCCCTTTTTGACCCCAAACCATACCTTGTCCACATCGCCGACGGGGTAAAAGTTGTGCCTCTGCTTGTGCTCGGGGCCGATGGAAATAGGGCTTGCCGTCTCGTCGGTGTCATCAGGCTCGTAGATGTCCACCAGTTGCTCCACGGTGATGTTGTACCAGTGGTCAGCCCCCCCTCGACCGGCGAAGTCGGTAATGGTCACCAACGCTGTGGCATCAATGGTGGTGGAGAAGGTGACCTTGGAGGCAGGGTTGGTTTCACTAATATCATCGTGGAAGTAAACGTTCCCACCCACGGTTACGGTCATCACCGTATCTACATTCAAGGCCAGGTCGGAGGTGTAGACGTCGTACCAGTATCCTGCCTTGGCTGGGAATTTCACCAGGTCCTTGTCGCCCGCGGGGTGGAGATTATGCTGCTGTGTCTCGCCGATGGCGATGGGTTTGGCCTCCTCAACCGTGTCGTCAGGCTCGTACTCATCAAGACCAGGGATTGGCGTGGGCGTGGCCGTGGGCGTCGGAGTGGGAGTGGCCGTCCTGGTGGGTGTGGCGGTGGGCGTGGAGGTGCTGGTGGAAGTCGGCGTGGGCGGAGGCCAGGTGAAGTCGAAGTAGTTATCAATACACGTACTGCCTACCACAGGGACGTGCCAGAAGTAGAGTCTATCGTTGTAACAGGTGTAGCCCACACAGTTCGTGCCCCCGCAGTCGGAAGTGGCCAATGCGGGGGTGCCTTCGGGCGGAGGAACGGAGACCCGGAGCTGCAAATCCCATTTCCCCGTTCCGTCGGGGCCGGTGGCCCACCAATCCTCCGTCGGATTCCATTCTACCCTGCCATCCGCCCCAGTCTGCTTCTGACCGTAGTGTATCCAGCTATTATCCCGGAAATACCGAAGCTCAATTCCCACTCCCCTGATTGGGGCGTGGGAGAATAGATCCCTGGCCATTGCTCCTATCTTCCAAAGCCCACTGGTAATGGCAGGCTCCTTCCAAATGATAGGCATAAACACCTTGGCCATGGGCATTGATGTCGTCGTGGACGTGGGTGTTGACGTGCGCGTCGGCGCGCCAATGGTTGTCTGCGTTGGCGTCGGTGTCTGCGTTGACGTATGTGTGGGTGTTGATGTGCCAACAGGTGTCTGTGTCGGTGTTGACGTAGGCGTAGGCGTGCCAATGGGTGTTTGTGTCGGGGTCAATGTAGGCGTTGACGTATGCGTTGGCGTTGGTATGCCAGTAGATGTCTCCGTTGGCGTCGGTGTGAACGTTGACGTGGGCGTCGAGGTTGGCGTGCCAGTGGGTGTCTGGGTTGGCGTCGGGGTAGGCTCGCTGATCTGCAGAACGGCCAACCCGCCACTCCCATCGGCAACGTAGGCATAGTCCCCCGCCACCGCCACACCGTAGGCAGTCCCCGGTGTGTCGTGGAAGTCGTCCTCGCTGGGAGCCGCCGGATTCGAGATATTGATGATGCGCAGGCCGCTTAACCCGTCGGCGACGTAGGCATGGTCCCCCGCCACCGCTACGCCATAGGCCCACCCCGGCGTGTCGTGGAAGCCAGTCTCGCTGGGGGCCGCCGGGTTGGAGACGTTGATGATACGCAAGCCACTTGACCCGTCGGCGACATAGGCATAGTTTCCCACCACCGCCACGCCATAGGCCCCCCCTGGCGTGTCGTAAAAGCCAGCCTGACTAGGGGCTGCTGGATTGGAGACGTTGATGATGCGTAAGCCCGCAGTATCGTCGGCTACGTAGGCATAGCTGCCCGCCGCTGCTACGCCCCGGGCATACCCCGGCGTATCGTAGAAGCCAGCCTGACTAGGAGCTGCTGGATTGGAGACATTGATGATGCGCAGGCCCATCTGATGGTCAGCGACGTAGGCATAGTTTCCCACCACCGCCACACCCAGGGCAGCCCCCGGCGTGTCGTAGAAGCCAACCGCGCTGGGGGCCGCTGGGTTGGAGACGTTGATGATGCGCAGGCCGCTATTCCCATCGGCGACATAAGCGTAATTCCCCGCCACCGCCACACCCCGTACGACGTCGGGCAGTACCCCTGTCTGACCTATCAGCGTGGGGCTGGCCGGATTGGATAGCTCCCACACCTCCAGCCTCGAACCCGCGCCCAGGTAGGCGTAGTTTCCCTGCACGCTCACAGCATAGGATACACCGTCGCTCTGGCCCGCCAGGTTCTGCCCCTGCTGCTGGGCAGCCCCCACCCCCTCCCCCCCCTCCCCCTGGTGGGGGGAGGGCAGGGTGGGGGTCGGCCCCTGGGCCAGCATACCTGGTGCGCTCGATATCAAGGCCAGGCTCAGAACGAGAACGGAGATAGCAAACAGTCTGGTTTTCATCCCCTTCCGCAACTCCATCGTCCTACTGATAGGGCAATCGCAAAGTCGTTCGGCAGGTAAGATCAGATGACGTTCCGTCATTGCGAGTCTTCCATGGCGCGGCCCGCCATTCTAAAGGGCAGAAACTTCCTGCTGTCATTGCGAGGAGGCGGTTTTTGCCGACGAAGCAATCCCCAAGTCGCGAGTTGGAGATTGCTTCGCTCCGCTCGCAATGACAGGCAAGTTTCTCGCAATGACAGGCAAGTTTCTGAGTAGGCGCGCTTTTTGCGCCGAAGCAATCCCCTATCAGGTTGGAGATTGCTTCGCCTTCGGCTCGCAATGACCCACGTTAGTGGAGTTTGCGATTGCCCTGCCCTACTGAAAGATCATGGCGACGCCGATGGCGCTGTCTTCAACTCCAGCACGATCACGAATTTTACCGCCTCCGGGCTGAGAAGGGCTGAGGGTATCCTGCCCCCACTGGTTGGGAGGATGCCCGTCCATTCACCCATCGTCTGCAGACCATAGGGAGGGGCAGCCAAGCCCAAAACGAGCTCCAACGAGGCCATGCCAGGAGGTCTTAGGAGGGACGATACTGGCGTAGGCGTGGGGGGCACAGGCGTTGGCGGCGGAGGTACAACCTGCAACTCCACCCTGATCGTTGCAAAACAAGGCTCAGCGCAGCACAGGGACCTTGGATGTCTTCCATCTATGTCAATATAGCCTATGTAGAGGCCCTCCGCCAGGCCGGTGATATCCACGGACACACTCATAACGGAGGGGGCGGCCCCCGAGGATGGGCTGACGTTCAGCCAAGAGACATTCTCGACAGCTATCCAGTTCACTGTACCCCCGCCTTTGTTGATGATGTTGACCTCTTGCGCCAGAGGGTTATATCCCCATCTCGCGGCTGTGAAGGCCAGGCTCAGGGGACTGACCTGCATGATGGGCGCCTCATTGACGTTGATCTCGTATGTCTTGTCAATGCCGTATTGCTGCTGCACGTTGGTGATTGTGGCCACCGCCGTGCCATCTCTGGGGGTTTGGAAGCAGACCGCCGAAGCGAAGTTGCCCGTGCCTGGCTCGTAATCATCGTTCTCGCCCAGTACCTGGTCTTCCAGCACGACCTTGAGGTTAGTATCCACCCCTACCGCCAGATTGGAGGTGTGAACGGCGTAATGCCGTCCCTCTTTGACTATGAACTTAACTAAATCCCGGTCGTCCTCAGGGTAGAAACTGTGCTCCTGCGTCCCCTCAACAGCGATGGGCTTGGCAAAGGGATCATCGGGCTCGTAGTTGTCAACCAGACTCGAAAGCAGGCTGAGGGTTAAGTCGTAGACCTTGTCAACACCGTATTGGCTATTCTTGACGTTGCTGATCGTGGCCACCGCCACGCCATCAATCGTTGGTACAAAACGCACCTCAGATTCCAGAAATTGATCGGTTGCATCATCATTTTGGCAGTCAGGACAGACTTCCCCATTTAGCTCCACCACGATCCTGGTGTCCACGCCTGGAACTAAATTGAAGGTGTTGACAGCATACAGGCGGCCACTCTTCACCCCGAAGGTCACCTTGTCAACGTCCCCGCCAGGGTAGAAGCTGTGCGTCTGTGCCTCTGCCACGCCGATGGGTTTGGGAACATCATAGTCGGGTTCGTAGACGTCGCGCAGGTCCGGCGTAGGCGTGGGTGTGACCGTCGGAGTGCGCGTGGCCGTTTGCGTCGGCGTACTGGTCGGTGGCAGTGTAGCGGTCGGGACCGGCGTAGCGGTCGGCGGCGATGTAGCGGTTGGGACCGGTGTAGTGGTCGGGACCGGCGTGGGCGTCGGCGAAATCTCCTCCACGGTGATCTGGTAGCGCATCTCTGGGCCAAACTTCCCCCGGTTGGTTATCTTGACCGAAGCCTCCACGTCACCAGTTGTCTTGACCCCAAACTCCAGGCAGGAACTCAGGTCGCCTGTGCCTGGGTAGCAATCATCGTTGGTATGACGATCTCCCCCTACGCTCACCTCCAGGTAAGTGTCCACGGCTGGAACCAGGTCCGAGGTGCGGACCCGATAGAAGCGCCCGGCTTTGGCCAGGAACTTGACTCTGTCCACGTCGTAGACGGGATAGAAGTTGTGTAACTGCGTCTGGCCCAGGATGATGTCCACGGGCTGGAAGTCGTCCACTTCGTACTGATCGGGCCCGACAGGTGTCACCGTGGGTGTGATCGGCGCGGTGGGTGTGATCGGCGCGGTAGGTGTGATCGGCCCCGTGGGTGTTATCTCCCCGGTGGGTGTAAGGGTTATTCCTGGTGGGATTGTCGTCGCTGGAGGAAAGGGGGTCTCGGCGCTGGTGATGGACTGCACCTCTACCCGAGAGAAGAGGTCTGAGGTTTTAAGAGAAGCGGCATAGGCATCCACAATAGGTTTGCCAAGAGCTCGCCCGTTGAGGGTGATTTGGCTACCGGCCTGGCTGATCGAATCGAGAACCAGTTGATTGGGATCGTAATTGCCAATGGCAGCCATCACCGCCAGCCAATCAGCGCGATCGGCCGTCATGGCGGAGCGTGCTTCCTGCAGCTCTTTCGTCAACCCCTGCGCCTGTTCCAAAGTGCTCATCAGTTGCACGACCTCAGGCGCTGGAGTGCTTATGGTGGCCAGGTCATCTCGAACGGATTGAAGCTCCGTTTCCAGATTAGCCACGTCGCCGCGCATTTTCGCCGAGACGAAGTAGAGAGGCAAGAGGAGGAGAATCAAAACAACCGTTATCACCGATAAAATGATCGCCCCTCGGGGTAGCTTACGCGGCCGAAATTCGTCTGGCAAAATGTTGACGTCAATGAAATTAGCAGTATCAGGCGGCATCTGACTTACCTCCCCTCATAAACGATCGGTGTAACTACCCAGCCGCTGCTGTCATTGCGAGGCGCAGTTTGCCGAAGCAATCCCCAACGACATAGAGGAGATTGCTTCGTCGGCAAAAACCGCCTCCTCGCAATGACAGGCTGAGTAGTCACCGATCGGTTTGCAATAATTCTAGCACATTTTTGCGAATTTGTCACGTTCTAACGAAGACTATTTCTTAACTACCGCGCCTGAGCACTTTTATCATTCTGTTCCCTCTCGCAGCTTTCGATAGGTCTCTTCAACCTCCAGACTATAAGGCAGCAGTTCTTCGTGGATCTCCACCAGCGTTCTGGCCCCTTCCTCGTCCATCGGCTCACCCCATTTCATCCCCTCCACCAGGCTACCGTAAGACGCGAGCAAAGCTTCCGCCGGGTCAATATCAAGGAAGATCACCGCCACCAACGCCCGCTCGACTTGCGGCACAGGTTCCAGAAGCTCTACCCGTCCCTGTTCATAAATCGCTTTCACTGTTATCATCTCTTTCTTCCTCCAATGTCTGTATCACTCGTGGATGATCACCTCAGTGCCGATTTCAGCCCAATTGTATAGTTGCTTGGCCGCCCAGGTGTCCAGGACGATGCAGCCATAGGATATCGGCTGGCCCAGGTATCCCGACCATAGGGTCTGGCCGCTGCTAAGAATGGGCAGGCCGTGGATGCCATTCTGGCTGCCACCGGCCCAATAGATGCCCAGCCAATAGGGCATCCTGAGGTCCCAGGCGCTGCCGTAGGCTTCAGGTATCTTGCTGAGCACACTGAATCTGCCGTACTTGGTAGGGGTTCCAGACCTTCCCGTGGAGCATACGAAGCTGTAAACCAGCTTGTCGCCATTCCAGGCGGTGAGTCTTTGCTGTGAGACGTCAACCTCAATGCGTTTCAGAAGAGCCGCTACTGCGGCCCGCCTGGTTCTGGCTTCTGTCCCATCGGGCCATATCTCCAGGGCCTTCCGGTATTCTTCGAGAGCTTCGGTCAGTTGGCCCCCTTCTTGAAGGGCTGCCCCTTGCCGCCAGTAGGCCTCGTAGAGCAAGGATTTTACCTCTTGGTAGCGTGGGTCCTTTTGATATACCTTCTCCAAAGAGGCAATCGCCTCCACCCAGCTCCCCTGGTGGTAGCTCTCCAACCCCATCAGGTAGGTCACCGCCAGCTCTCGCGCCTCCTGGGCCGGGGAATACTCCGGACGAAGCAGAAGTGCCTGGTCGAAGTGGGTGACAGCCTCTTCCAACTGGCCGTCTTTCACGAGCTGCGTAGCCAGGTTGAAGTGGGCGGCAAAGAGCTTCTCCTCGGCTTCGGCATTGGTTGGATCAATCTCCCTGATCTGCTCCAACAGCTCGATGGCGTAACTCCAGGCCCGGTTATCCCAGGCGCCATCCAATTTTGACCAGAGGGGGGCCATCAACTGCTTTTTGGTAGGTGTAGGTGTGGGCACGGGTGTGGGGGTGAGGGTGGGCGTTGGTGTGCTGGTAGCTATCCACTGGTCCCAGGCTGCCTGGCCCAGGTCCGTAGCCCGGCCACTCGCTACCAGGACCAGGGCTAGCAAAGCCAGCCCAATCAATCCAAAGAGAAGGGCCTGCCCTGAGCGAAGCCTGCCCTGAGCTTTGCCGAAGGGTCGAAGGGCCTGCCCTGAGCGCTGTCGAAGGGTTCTGCCTATGGGAAAAACGCGACGAGAGGCAGTCGCTGGCCCAGTGACAGAGCCACGCTCGGTAGTTGAGGAGGCAGGAGGGGAGGCATCTTTTTCCATCAACTGAGCTCTGGCTGTGCTGAACCCGTCCCTGGCCCGCTGGTTTTGGGGATTGAGGTCGAGCACCTGAGTGAAATAGGCTAAGGCAGTGCGAGGGTCAGTGGCGATTCTAGCCAGCCAGAGCCAGGCCTCTTCGTTAGAGGGGTCCAAGGCCAGAACCTGCTGCAAATAGCGGCGAGCCTCCCCCCGCCGTTCCTCTCGCACTGCGGCTATGCCCTGCAAGAGCAACTCTTCTGTTGGTGAATCGGTAGGGCGATCTTCTGGCGACATCCTTCTCCCCGCCCGCTCAGGTGTCATTGCGAGTTGGCCATGGCCGCGGCCCGCCATTCTAAAGGACAGAAACCGCCGTCTATCCTGTCATTGCGAGGCGGCGGTTTTCCGCCGAAGCAATCCCCAAGCAGCTACGTGGAGATTGCTTCGCCTTTGGCTCGCAATGACAAAGGGAAGTTTCTGAGTAGGCGCGCTGCTTGCCGCTCGCAATGACAGAATCCAACATTGTCAAGGTAGGCAGCTCAATTATAACATAAAACAGCCCTCATAGCAAAAACATGCGCCAGAAAAGATTCACGCCTTCTTCACGCAAAATTCACGCTGTCTTCATCCCGGCCTTCCAAGAGACATGATATACTTTGTATGTAACTACCTGGGCAATGTTACATTCATGTCATTGCGAGCGTAGCGAAGCAATCTCCCGCCTCCAATTGCAAGCAACGGTGGAGATTGCTTCGTCGCTCCGCTCCTACTCAGAAACTTGTAATGTCATTGCGAGCGCTTTTTGCGAAGCAATCTCCAACTCGCGACTTGGGGATTGCTTCGTCGGCAAAGACCGCCTCCTCGCAATGACAGTCACGGTTTCTGTCCTTTAGAATGGCGGGGCACGCCATGGCCGACTCGCAATGACCGGGTGAGTGGTTACCCTTCCCGAGTCATCAGTTTCACGTAGATGTCTTCCAGCGCGGACTCTCGTATCGTCAGGTTCACTAGAGCCCAGTTATTCTCGGAGATGTTCTCCAATACTGATGCGACTTCACCGACGTCAGTAGTTCTAAAGACGTAGTTCCCTTCCTGTCGCTCATAGTCCAACTGATCATCCGATTTGAAGACCACTTCGTACTCTCGGCGGCCGAGACTCTTACGTATGGCTTCCATACTGTCGCACAGCACCAGCCTGCCGTCTTTTAAGATGGCGACGCGGTCGCAAATGTACTCGACGTGGAACAGGTTGTGAGCGCTCAGGAGAATTGTCTTTCCCTGCTCCTTCAGGCTTTTGAGGTAATTGATGATGAAGAATGACGTGAGAGGGTCGAGACCCGCGTTTGGCTCGTCCAGGATGAGGATTTTTGGATCGTGTAGCAGGGCCCGAGCAATAGCCACCTTCCTCTTCATGCCTTTCGAGAGCTCTCCGGTGAGCTTATCCTGTTCAGGAAGCTTGAGCGAATCGAGCAGCAAGTCTATGCGCTCCTTAGCTTTGCGCTTCGGCATCTTGTAAAGCTCGGAGAAAAACAAAAGATACTCAGTTGCCGTCATGTTCTCGTAAAGAGAGCTATCTTCAGGCAGGTAACCTATGAATTGTCTCACGTAGAGGCTTTCTTTAGCCACGTCTCGGCCCATGACCTCGACTTTGCCAGACGTTGGGCTGATGAGACCGACGATTATCTTGAGGATGGTGGTCTTTCCTGCGCCATTGTGGCCTATGATCCCCATGATTTCGCCGTCCTCTACCTCCAGATCGAGATCCCTGACGGCTGCCAGTTGTCCGTATAGTTTAGTGACTTGTTTCAGACTGATCATTGTGAGCATTCAGGTGGGCCATGGGTAACATCCTGATCATCGCCAAACGAGAGATTCAACGAGTGACATCCCGTTTTAGGGGCCGCTCAGGGCCGGTCTTCGCGTTCGTTCTCGTTGGGGCGCTGGGCATTTCTGCTCTGGTATCCCGGCAGGGGGCCGTTTTGGGCAAGGGCATGTACAGAGTGGGGGTCCCTCCTGACGGTTCCGCCATTCAGGATAGCCGATTCAAAACCATGACGGTTGCTGGCTCTCCTGAGTATTGGCTACTGGATGAAAAGGCGATAGACGTTTACATTGAGGGGGACAGAGTAGCCTCCAGAAACGATGCCAGGTCCATTTACGCGACCGGAGCATTGAAACAATACCTTGAGAAGCTGGAGTTAGCCAGGATCAAGGATGAGTACGAAATAGACCGGGCGTTTCCGCTGCGGGTCGAGGTCAACTATCTCCCTACCTCAACTCCCCCTCTCCCAGAGTTGGGAGAGGGGGCCGGGGGGAGAGGGCCCTCCCTTTCAGAGCGAATAGACACCTTGAGGTCAACGAGGTCAACCAGCAGCCCAGCAGGAGTTGACGCCGCTGCGACGGAACCAGGCCCCTCTCAGGCCCCGCCTGAAAACTATACTGATTCTGCGGTCAGGGAACAGATCAAGGAAATGGAAAGCGGCGGCAGACTGCCTGAAATCGAGCTGGATTTCACGTCAGAGAATGAGATCATCGTTCCATCGCTTATGAGCCCACCCCTGCCTTTCGCGCAGGTCATCATTACCTTCTTCTACGTCCTCCCGGTTTTCTTCATCAGCATCTTCTTCACCAGCAGCTTCATAGAGGAAAAGACGGATAGAAGGATCGCGGTGCTGATGTCTGCGCCGGTGACCCCCTTCGAGATCATCGCCGGCAAAATGCTCCCCCATACGGCTTTCTCGCTCGTTTCCGTGGTGGTGATCACTCTGCTCTTAAAGGGCAACCTGCTGCTGGCCATAGCCATCTTCATCCCCGTCATCTTGTTCATCTTCGCCATCTACCTCATGGTGCCTCTGGTGTACCGCACCTTCAAGGACACGACGTTTATTTCGATGCTGGCCATCTGCGTGATCACGTCCTATCTGATCTTCCCCCCGATGTTCTCAGGGGTCAGCGACTTGAGCTATATGTCGCCTCTCACCCTGGCCGTCAAAATGTATCGCGGGGAGCCCTTTGGGTTGAAAGAATACCTGTTCTCGACGGCGCCCATGTACTTCGTCTTCTTGCTTTCGATGTATGTCGGCGCCCGCATCCTGAATGAAGAATACCTCGTGGGATTCCGGCCGCTCCGTAGAAAGGCGGCCGAGGCCATTTATCTCTCTATAGACCGCAGCCACGTCTACGCCTCCATCACCCTGTTGAGCCTGTTTCTCGTTCCTGTAGTCTTTATGACCCAACTGGTGGCCCTGGCGCTGTCATTTAACCTACCCATGCCCTATGGCCTGGGAGGGCTTCTGCTGGCGGCAGCCGTCATCGAAGAGGTGGCCAAGTCGGCGGGTATCGCCACCCTGCTGGAGAAACAGATCATCGGGTCCGTAAAAGACGTCCTGGTGCTGTCGTTTCTTTCGGCCGTCGGGTTCTTGATCGCCGAAAAGGCGCTGTTACTCGTCTCGCTAAGCGCGGTATCGCAATCGGTGTTGTCGGCCGCCCTTTTCAGCTCGGGCCTGTTTTTGATCCCCCTCGCGGCCCACTTTGTCTTCACCGCGCTGGTCTGTTTGCTCACCAGCCGCTTTGGCGTCAGGTATTATCCTTTGGCCATCCTCGCCGGGTCCATCGTACATGCTCTGTATAATCTAACTGTGCTGGGAGTGATACCATAAGCGTGAAACGTGAAACGTAAAACGTGAAACGTGAAACGTGAAACGTGAAACGTAAAACGTGAAACGTAAAACGTGAAGCGTGAAACGTAAAACGTGAAGCGTGAAAAGGGTTTTGGGAGTGATACTATGAGCGCATTTTTTGCCATAGTGAAGAGAGAATGGAGATCGGTCGCCCGAGACAAGACGATCGTGATTGCTATCATGATCCAGTTGTTCATCGCCTCCTTCTCATCGGTCATCCTCACCGGGTTGATGTCGTTCTATGACCCAGCATCTATCAGTTCGAACGTCGGGATCAATATCAGGGTGGGAGTCGTCGGCGATGCCGGCAGTCCCCTGGTAGGATTCCTGCAAGATCGCAATCTAACGGTGAGGACTTTCTCATCCGCCGTGGACGCCGAGAATGCTTTCCAGGCCGGAAGAGTAGATGCCGTCATGTTTTTACCAGAGGACAGCGGCGGCGTCGTGAACATGCAGCTTTTCCTGCCCGAATCGGAGTCCCTCTCGACCATGATGTTGACGATACTGAGAGAGCCTATGAAAAGGTACGAGAGCTACCTGCGAGAACAGCACGGCGTCCACGTCAGGTATTCGGATATCGAGGGGACGTCTCCCACGACGTACGAGTTTCGGTACTCTTTTGTCATTCCCATATTGATGTTCTTCCCCGCTTTTGTGGCGGGCAGTATGGTGATAGACTCGATATCCGAGGAATTTGAGAACCGTACGCTGGAAACGCTCTGGGCCGCACCCGTATCTTTAGATCTGATATTCGGAGCGAAGATCGCCGCCGCACTCTTTCTCGCCGTAGTGCAATGCATTTTGTGGTCCATGCTGTTGCGCTTTAACGGCGTTCACATCCAAAACCCGGAGCTGGTGGTGCTGCTGGCAGCCGTCATCGCGGCCATCATCGCGGTGGGATCGGCTCTCATCTCGACGTACTTTAAGGACCGAGAGCGGTCGCAATTGGTATATTCCCTGTTCGTCTCGGCCTCAGGCGGCATGAGCTATTTCTTCGACCTCTCACCAGTAGCATTGATGACCCGCCTGGCCACGGGCGACTACTATGCCCGCCTTGCGGACATGGCTATCTACTTCGTCCTGCTACTGGCGCTCCTGGCCGTGCTTTCCCTGGCAGTAAAGAAGCTGGTTGCGGCGAAAAGCTGACTGGTCAGGGTAATGATACACTGGACGGGGTTGGGTGTCAAGAAGCAAACGAGCGCCTCCCAGTTAGCTTGACAATGTCGCATCAATGTCATTGCGAGTCTTCCATGGCGCATCGCGCCATCCGTAGGGGCAGAAACTTCATCGTGTCATTGCGAGTCTTCCATGGCGCGGCCCGCCATTCTAAAGGGCAGAAACTTCCTGCTGTCATTGCGAGGAGGCGGTTTTTGCCGACGAAGCAATCCCCAAGTCGCGAGTTGGAGATTGCTTCGCTCCGCTCGCAATGACAGGCAAGTTTCTGAGTAGGCACGGTTTTTGCCGACGAAGCAATCCCCAAGTCGCGAGTTGGAGATTGCTTCGCTCC
>CAYUPJ010000069.1:0-19289 GCA_964446635.1 uncultured Anaerolineae bacterium | reverse complement strand
GTGCCGGAGAGTTGGGAAGGAACAACTCTTGCCGAACTTACAAAACCAAATGGACTTATTCAAACAGGACCATTTGGAAGCCAGTTACACAAGAGTGATTATCAAGATGATGGTATTCCAGTGGTTAATCCCACACATATGATTGGCAACAAAATCAACCACGAAAACTTACCGAGAATTAGCCATAATACAGCCAATGGTCTTGCGAAACATATTCTGAAAACAGGCGACATTGTGTTTGGACGTCGGGGAGAAATTGGCAGGCACGGGCTTGTGACAAAAGGCGAAGATGGTTGGTTTTGCGGGACGGGCTCTTTTCTAGTGCGTGTCAACAAAAGCCATATTGAGAACCGATTTTTATCTCACTACTTTTCATTGCCACGAATTGTGACTTGGTTGAACTCCCATGCTGCTGGCGTCATCATGCCCAATCTCAACAATACGGTCTTGGGATTGATGCCAGTTTTTCATCCCAATTACGAAAATCAAGTTGAGATTGCTGATGCAATAGATACTATTGAAGAAAAGATAGAACTCTGCAAAGCAAAACGTTTATTGCTTGAAGAACTTTTCCGCACGTTATTGCACCAACTGATGACAGGTCAAACGCGCGTAAAAGAGATTGACCTACCAGGTCTTTCCTAAAGGGTGGCGTATGCCTGATGATTTGCCGTCAAGCAATCCGTCACGACCGTCTGGTTTTGAAGACCGTTATCGCTTGTATCTGGATGAATCGGGCGATCACGTGTTCCGCGACATTATGGAACCGGCGCACCGCTTTCTGTGTCTGTTGGGATGCTGGTTTCGCAATCCCGACTATATCCAGTTTCACGAAGCGTTGGAGCAAGTCAAAGAAAAGCATCTGCCGCATCATCCTGATGAACCTGTGATTCTGCACCGCGAAGATATGATCAACGCGCGCCGAGCATTCAAAGCATTGCGTGACGAAACACGGCGCGCCACATTCGACGCCGACCTGATGCAAGTAATCCACGCGGCAAATTTTCGCGTGGTCGCGGTTGTGATTGACAAAGCGGTTTTGCGCGAAACCTATGGGGACACCGCCGCGCATCCCTATCATCTTGGGCTTGGTTTTCTACTGCAACGGTATGCGGGCTATCTCAATCATATCAACCGTGTGGGTGACGTGATGGCAGAAGCGCGTGGGGGAACTGAAGATCGCTTGCTAAAGGAATCGTACAAATACGTTTATGGTCGCGGGGTATGGGTCACGCCCGCCAATTATTTTCAAGCGGCGTTGACTTCGGGTGAACTGAAATTGAAACAAAAGAGCGCCAACATTGCGGGACTGCAACTGGCTGACCTATTGGGACATCCGGTCAAAATGTACGCGCTCCAAAAGTACGGCTTGGCAAATCAAGAACTGGCACCCTTTGCCAAGCAACTCTTGAAAATCATCGAGCCAAAATTCAATCGCCATTTGTACAACGATAAACTTGAGGGCTATGGGATTGTAATTTATCCCAAAAAATAAAAGGGCCTCTTGCGAGACCCTCTTACGCTCGCCCCTACGGGCGATCCACCTCCGCTACGCGGATTGACTATATTATACACGAAAAACATTCAAATTGCAAGTCCGACTTTTCAGGAAAATCTTATGCCCAAGCCAGGCGAACACAAAACCGTCCAAGTCCGCATTCTCCAGTATGCCCAAGACATCGGCTGGAGTATTGTCACTCGTGCAGAAGCCGAGCAAAGGCGTGGCTTGAAAGACCTGACAGGTCTCCAAGACCTGTCAGGTCTGCGGAACATGTCGCTCTTTTTCGATGACCTGCTCTATCAAAAAGTCCGCCAGTTCAACCCGTTGTATGCCGAAGCCCCCGGCGCGCTCGTCGGTCAACTGCGCCGCCTGTCTGCCAGCATCCACGGCAACCGCGAGATGCTCACGTCCCTGCGCAATGGCGGCAAGTTCTTTCACGCCGCCGAGAACCGCGAACTTGATTTGATGCTGGTGGATTACGCCGACCCCAGCCGCAACGTCTACGAAGTGACCGAAGAGTTCTACTGGCACAACGGGCGCTTTGGCAACCGCGAAGACGTGGTCTTTCTCATCAACGGCATCCCCGTGCTGGTGGTGGAATGCAAGAATGCGGATAAAGACGAAGGCATCGCCCTGGGCATTGACCAGATTCGCCGCTACCACGTCGAGACCCCCGAACTGTTCATCCCCCAAATGGCATTTACCGCCACCGACGCGCTCGGCTTCGACTACGGCGCAACCTGGAACACCGTGCGCCGCAACATTTTCCACTGGAAAATTCCCCCAGATGTCATTGCGAGTGAAGCGAAGCAATCCCCAGCCGGGCAGGAGATTGCTTCGGGGCAAAGCACGCCCCTCGCAAAGACAGATAAGTGGGTTGTTGGAAACCTTGAACTTAAAACCAAAACCTTCTTCGCCATCCCGCGCGTGCTGAGACTGCTCAAGGATTACATCCTGTTCGCCGAGAAGGACGAAGAACTGAACAAATATATTCTGCAACAGCATCAGACGGTGGCGGTTGAACGCGCGGTTCAACGCGCCCACGACTCTGTCAAACGGCGCGGGCTGGTCTGGCACACCCAGGGCAGCGGCAAGACCTTCACCATGCTCAAGACTGCCGAACTGCTGTTCAAAGCACCCGAATCCGATAAGCCCACCATCCTGCTCCTCATTGACCGCAACGAACTGGAAGACCAGTTGATGAAAAACCTCGCCGCGCTCGGCATGGAGAATATGGAACACGCCCACAGCATTGCGCGGCTCAACCAACTGCTCAGGCAAGACCATCGCGGCATCATCGTCTCGACCATTCACAAATTCCGCGACATGCCCGCCAACCTGAACCAGCGCCGCAACATCTACGTGCTGGTGGATGAAGCGCATCGCACCACCGGCGGCGATTTGGGCAACTACCTGATGGCGGCGCTGCCGAATGCCACTTATCTCGGTTTCACCGGCACGCCGATTGACCGCACCGCGTACGGGCAAGGCACGTTCAAAACCTTTGGCGTGGATGACGCCCCGCAGGGTTATCTCCACAAATATTCGATTCGGGAAAGCATCACCGACGGCACCACCCTGCCCCTGTTTTACAACCTTGCCCCCAACGATATGCTCGTCCCTGCCGAGACGATGGACAAAGAATTCTTTGCGCTGGCAGAGACCGAAGGCATCGCCGACATCGAAGAGCTCAACAAGATTCTCGACCGCGCCGTCAATCTCAAGAACTTTCTCAAAGGCAAGGCGCGCATCAAGAAAGTGGCGCGATACGTTGCGGAGCATTACCGCGAAAACGTCGAGCCGCTGGGCTACAAGGCGTTCCTCGTCGCCGTGGACCGCGAAGCCTGCGCCCTCTACAAAAAAGCTCTCGACGAATTTCTGCCGCCCGCCTATTCCGAAGTCGTGTACACGGGCAACAACAACGACAAGCCCCTGCTCAAAGAGTTTCACATTGACGAAAAGAAGGAAAAGGCAATCCGCAAGAACTTTTGCCACTATGGCGAACTGCCCAAGATTCTGATTGTCACCGAAAAACTGCTGACGGGTTTCGACGCGCCGATTCTGTACGCCATGTATCTCGACAAACCCATGCGCGACCACACCCTCTTGCAGGCGATTGCGCGTGTCAACCGTCCCTACGAAAACGAAGCCCAGGAGATGGTCAAGCCACACGGCTTTGTGCTGGATTTCGTCGGCATCTTTGACAAGCTCGAAAAAGCCCTGTCCTTCGACAGTGACGAAGTCAACGCGGTAATCAAGGATTTGGCTCTCCTCAAAACCCTGTTCAAGAACAAGATGGAGCAGAAAGTGCCCGCCTATCTCGCCCTCATCCAACGCAACTTCGATGACAAAGATGTGGACGGGCTAATTGAACATTTCCGCGACAAGGACCGCCGCAAAGAGTTCTTCAAAGAGTACAAAGAAATGGAAATGCTCTACGAAATCATCTCGCCCGATGCCTTCCTGCGTCCCTATCTCGACGATTACGCCACCCTTTCAGGAATCTATGCCGTTGTCCGTAAAGCGTATGCCAAAATGGTCTACGTTGACCGCGAATTTCAGAAAAAGACCAACGAACTGGTGCAGCAACACATTGATACCGCCCAGATTCAAGCCATCACGCAGTTTGTCGAAATCAACCCTGAGACCATCAAACTCATCAAAGAGAAGCAAGGCGATTACAACATCAAAGTCATCAATCTGATAAAGAGCATTGAGAAAGTCGCCGAAGACGCCAGCGACGACCCATATCTGATCGGCATGGCGGAGCGCGCCAAAGCCGTGCAGGAAAGTTACGAAGCCCGCCAGACGGAAACCGCTGACGCCATCGCCGAACTGCTGAAGGAAATTGAAGCCAACGAACGCCGCCAGAAAGAGCAAGTGGAAAAAGGATTCGACGGCTTGACCTACTTTGTCTATTCCATTCTGCGCGAAGCCGACATCCCCAACGCTGAAACCGTCAGCCAGAAAATCAAGGCCGCCTTCGTCGAGCATCCCAACTGGTCAACCAGCGAGAAAGACTTGCGCGAAGTGCGGCAGAAAATGACCTTTGCCATCTTTCCTGAAGAAGATGATTTTGATAAAGTTGTAGCAGTGGTTGACCGCTTGTTGACCTTGCTGATGAAGGCGCAACGACAATGAGCGAGTGGCAGAGCAAAGAAGAGTTCAAGGCGCATGTCCGCGAATGGGCAGAAAAACTTGATGTAAATGTCAAGACCATCTCGATGCGCGCCATGAAAAAGAAATGGGCGTCGTACACCAAAGCCAATGACCTGCTCATTTTCAACAACGAACTGCTTGAAATGGATAGAGATTTAGGCGATTACGTCATCGTTCACGAATTACTGCACTTCCGCGCGCCCAATCACGGGAAGTTGTGGAAGAGTCTCATGCACGCACACCTGGGTGATTACGAAAGATTGGAAAGACGGCTCAAAGAACACGGCGCCTAACACCGTGTTGCAGCCGACGCCGCTCCGCTGCGCTACGCGGGCCGCTTATCTTTACCCTTTAACACAAGCCTATAAAAAATAGTGTGGCCTAACATCGTGTGGAGCCGATGCTTCCCCTTGTCGTTATCAAACCCTAAGGAGGGAAAATGGCAGGAAATCTAACGACTATCATCACATCCGAGACAAAGGAGGTCCTCATCAGCCGCGACCGACCTTGCGTCATCATCGGGGAGCGGATCAACCCCACAGGGCGCAAGAAGTTGGCGGCGGCGCTGCAAGAGGGCAACTTTGACATCGTGCGCCAGGACGCTGTGGCTCAGGTCGAAGCGGGAGCTAAGATCCTGGATGTCAATGTCGGCGTGCCTGGCGCCGACGAGCCAGCGCTGCTCACCCAGGCCATCCAGGCCGTGCGCGAGGTCACCGATGTGCCCCTGTGCATTGACTCCGCCGATCCGCAGGCCCTGGAAGCAGGGTTGAAGGTCTACGACGGCAAGGCCCTGATCAACTCCGTCAATGGCGAGGAAGCACGATTGAGGAGCGTGCTGCCGCTGGTCAAGGAGTACGGCGCGGCGGTGATCGGGCTGTGCATGGACGACGATGGCATCCCTCCCACGGCAGAGAGGCGGCTCGCCGTGGCGAGCAAAATCATCGAGCGGGCGGGCAAGCTGGGCATCTCACCTGAGGACATCGTCATTGACCCACTGGCGCTGACGCTGGGGGCGGATCACCGTGCGGGGAAGATCGCCCTGGACGCCATCGAGTTGATCGTCGCCGAGTTCGGGGTGAACATCACCATGGGAGCGAGTAATATCTCCTTCGGCATGCCCGATCGCCAGGCCATCAACGCTGCGTTCATCGCCATGGCTATCCACGCTGGCCTGACCTGTCCCATCGTCAACCCGCTGCACGAAGAAGTAGCTACGGCCATCCTGGCGGCTGACCTCTCGATGGGCCGCGACGACTACGGCGCGCGGTGGATCAAGGCCTATCGCCAGCGACAGAAAGCCGCCGAGCAGAGCGGCGGTGGAAGGAGGTGATGTCTACCAATCTACGAATCTACGAATTTACGAAAGGAGGAAAGACGATGAGAGTTAATTATCAAACGAACGCCAGCACACGCTTCCGGGTCCTATCCGATGACCAACTAGAGGAGATGTTTCATGCTGTTCTGAGGGTGTTGGAGGAGGTCGGGCTCAACGTCCACAACGAGGAAGCGCGGCAGATCCTGGGCGACAATGGGGCCAGTGTAGAGGATCTCCGAGTGCATATTCCGTCCTACATGGTGAAGCGAGCTCTTTCCACAGCGCCGCGCAGCTTTACTGTCTGGGCGCGGGACGGCGATCCCAAAAAGAATCTGCACATTGGCCCGGGCAGGCCATACTACGGCCCCGGCCCCACCTGCCCCAACTTCCTGGACCCGTCTACCGGCCAGCGGCGCAAGTACCTGCGCCAGGATGCCGTCGCTGTGGCCAAAGTGTGTGATGCGCTGCCCAACATAGACTTCTGTGAATCGTTGGGCACGGTGAGCGATGTCCATCCCAGCCTGGGCGCCAGCTATGAGTTCGCCGAGATGTTCGCCCACACCAGCAAGCCCATCGTGGCCTGGTCCTACGACTGGCAGGACGGCGAGGATATCCACAAGATGGCGGTGGCCGCCGCTGGTGGGCAGAAGGCTTTCGAGAAGCGGCCCAACTACATCCACTACTGCGAGCCGCTCTCCCCCCTGGTGGGCAGCGAGGAAGCTATTAACAAGCTGATCTTCGCCGCACGGCACCGGGTGCCCTTGATCTTCACCCCCTGCCCCAGCGCGGGGGGGACAGCCCCGGCTACCCTGGCGGGCATCCTGATCCAGGCGGCAGCGGAATCGTGGATGGGTCTGGTAGTCAGCCAGCTTATCGCGCCGGGGTTGCCCTACTTCATGGGTGGCGTGGTCTCCATCATGGACATGCAGCGTGCCGTATTGGCCTACGGAGCGCCGGAGCTGTCCCTGCTTCAGGCTGGCCTCACCGAGTTGGCCCACTACGTGGGGCTGCCGCTGTGGACCACCGGCGGTTGCACCGACGCTAAGGTAATTGACCAGCAGGCAGCCCTGGAGGGCGCTCTCTCGGTGCTCTTCGCCGGCCTCAGCGGCGGTGACCTGTGCCATGACGTGGGATACATAGAAGGTGGCATGACGGGCTCGCTGCAGCAACTGGTGATGATGAACGAGGCCATCGGCTACGTCAAGCGCATCCGGCAGGGCTTCGAGGTCACACCCGAGACGCTGGCCGTGGATGTCATCGCCGATGTGGGTCCCGGCGGCCACTTCTTGGGCGAGAAGCACACTTTGCGGCACTTCAGGGAATTCTGGCTGCCGGAGTTGATGGATCGCCGCAAAGTGGATGATTGGGAAGCAGCCGGATGCAAAACCCTGGGCCACCGGGTGCAGGAGAAACTGACGGAGATATTGGAGACCTATCAGCCGCCCGCACTGCCCGAGGGCGTGCCAGCCCAGATCGCAGAGATACTGGCCGCCGCCGAGGAGCGGGTTAAGGGAATTAGAAATTAGAGATTAGGAGGAAAAAATGAGCGACGTATTGGAAAAAATCTCGAAGGCGGTAATCGAAGGCGACGAGGACGCCATCGCCGCCCTGACGAAGGTTGCCCTGGGCGAAGGCCTGAGCGTCAAGGAGATTCTGAATGGGGGACTCATGCCGGGCATGGACCACGTGGGCGCGGAGTTCAAAGCCGGACGGATGTTCGTGCCTGAGGTGCTGCTCTCAGCCCGCACCATGAAGGGTTCCATGAAAGTCCTGGAGCCGCTATTGGCCGAGGGCGAGTCCATAGCTGTGGGCAAAGCCCTCATGGGCACGGTGGAAGGCGACCTTCACGACATCGGCAAGAATCTGGTGGCCATGATGATGGAAGGAGCCGGCTTCCAAATCATAGACCTGGGCGTGGATGTGACCCCTCAGGCCTTTGTGGAAACGGTAAAGAAGGAGAAGCCAGACATCGTAGGCATGTCGGCTCTGTTGACCACCACCATGCGCAACATGGGCCGCACCATTGATGCCCTGAAGGAGGCCGGCCTGAGGGATCAGGTCAAGATCATGGTCGGTGGGGCTCCGGTGACGGCCGACTTCGCCAAGCAGATTGGGGCCGATGGCACTGCTTCCAGCGCACCAGCGGCTGTTGATCTGGCCAAGGGGCTACTGGGTCTGGCCTAGCCTGGAGATTGGAGGTTGGAGATTGGAGATTGGACTTCCAACCCTTCGGCCAGGCTCAGGGCAGGCATCCAACTTCCAGCTTACAAAAAGAAGGAGAAAAAAACATGAGAGTAAATTATCAAGTAAACACGACGCCTCAGTTCCGCATCCTCTCCGATGACCAGATCGAGGAGATCTTCTTCGCCGCCCTAGAGGTGCTGAGACAAACGGGAGTAAGGGTCTATCAACAAGAAGCCGTGGAGCTCTTGCGAGAGAGCGGAGCATACGTCACCGACGACACTCTGGTACGTCTTCCAGCTTCCCTGGTCGAGGAGGCCATGGCTAGTGCACCTGAGCGGATCGTCGTCGCCGGGCGGGATCGCACTAAGAAGATCGCCCTGGAAAAGGATCACATCTACTTCGGCACGGGCTCCGACTGCCCTTTCATCCGCGATCCTTACACCAATGAACGAAGGCGTTACACCTACAAGGACAGCTACAACGGGGCTAAGATCGCCGATTCCCTGCCCCACATAGACTTCTACATGCCTATGGGACTGACCTCGGACGTGCCCATCGGCACCTACGACCGCCATCAGTTCCTGGCCTCGCTCCAGGGCACGACCAAGCCTTTGGTCGTCACCGCGGTGGACAGAGAGGGCCTGGCCGATCAGTATCAGATGGCTTGCGAAGTAGTGGGCGGCGAGGAAGCGTTCCAGAATGAGCCCCTCTTTGTGATCTACATCGAGCCCAGTTCACCTCTGGAGCACACCAAGGATGCGACGGAGAAGGTGCTTTACGCTGCTGAGAAGAACATCCCGGCCATCATCACCCCCTGCCCCAGCGCCGGCGGAACAGCGCCGGCCACTATGGCCGGCGTTCTGGTGCAGAGCCTGTCCGAGGCTCTGTCGGGCATCGTCATCGCTCAACTGAAGAACCCAGGCGCTCCTGTGATCATGGGAGGCGTGGCGACCATCATAGATATGCTCACCACCATCTACTCCTATGGCGCGCCGGAGCTGGTGCTGCTTAGCGCCGGATTGACCGAGATCTCCAAATGGCTGGGCCTGCCCATGTTCTCCACTGCAGGCTGCAGCGATGCCAAGATGGTAGACCAGCAGGCAGCCATTGAGAGCGCGATATCCATCGCCCTGGCAGCCCTGTCGGGAGCCAGTTTGATCCACGACGTGGGATACATCGAATCCGGCCTGGTTGGCTCCTACGACATGCTGGTCATGTCCAATGAGATCATCGGCATGGTCAAGCGCATCATGGGGGGTATCCCCGTGGATGAGGACACCCTGGCCGTGGATGTCATCGCCAAAGTGGGCCCCGGTGGCCACTTTTTGGCCGAGAAGCATACCTTCAAGCACTTCAGGGAGTTCTGGCTTCCGGAGATCATTGACCGATCCAAATGCGATGATTGGGAGGCGGCCGGAGCCAAGACCCTGGGTAATCGAGTGCACGAGAAGGTCATCAACCTGATCGAGACCTACGAACCCGATCCCATCCCCCAGGACGTGTTGAACAAGCTAAAGGCGATCATCGCCCAGGCCGACGAACGACACAAGGCAGAGGAGAAGGTAGCCCTGGCGTAGTGTAGAAACTGGTAGATTGGGAAACGGTAAATTGGTAGATTGGTGAACCCAGTCTACCAATTTACCAATCTACCAGTCTACCAACCTACCAATGGGTAATTTTGCTTCCTGACGTTCTGTCAGGGAGCCGGTGAATTAGGATGCGTTCAAATCGGCAATCGAAAATCGGAAATCGGACCATGACAGTTGCATTGGGAATTGACACGGGTGGGACGTATACCGACGCCGTGCTGATGGATCACGCCACGGGCGAGGTGCTGGCGGGAGCCAAAGCGCTGACCACCCGGCACGACTTGTCCATCGGCATTGGGGAAGCTATTGAGGCTGTGTTTGAAGCGAGCCAAAGACTTCCGAAGTCTGGCAGACTTCGGAAGTCTCCAGCGCCGGAGGACGTGGACCTGGTCGCTCTCTCGACCACGCTGGCCACCAACGCCATCGCCGAAGGACAGGGCAGCCCCGTCTGCCTGCTGCTCATCGGCTACGATCGGGAACTGATGGAACAGTACGGCTTCCAGCGAGAACTCGTCACCGACGACGTCGTCTACCTGGACGGCGGACACGATGTGGTAGGCAACGAGGTCGCACCTCTGGATGAGGAGGCGGCGCGAGAGACCATCCTGGCCCGCCGGGGGAAGGTCGAGGCCTTCGCCGTGTCAGGATACTTCGGCGTGCGCAATCCCACACACGAGATTCGGGTTCGGGCGCTGGCGGATAAACTCACTGGCTTACCCGTCACCTGCGGCCACGAGCTCACCAGTCAGCTCAACGCTGTGCGACGGGCGACAACGGTGGCCCTCAATGCCCGTCTGATCCCCCTGCTACGGGAGCTGATCGCCACCGTGCGGCAGACGTTGGACGAGCAGGGCATCACTGCTCCGCTGATGGTCGTCAAAGGGGACGGTTCGCTGGTGCGGGCCGAGTGGGCCATGCGACGCCCTATCGAGACCATCCTCTCCGGCCCGGCGGCCAGCGCCGTGGGCGCCTGGCATCTGGCCGGACGGCGGGACCCTTCGATAAACTCAGGGCGTGGCGTATGGGTAGTGGACGTGGGCGGCACCACCACCGACATCGCTGCGCTAAACGATGGCCAGCCCCGCCTCAATCCGGAGGGGGCACGAGTCGGCGGCTGGCGGACCATGGTCGAGGCGGTGGACGTGCACACCACGGGGCTGGGCGGCGATAGCCACGTGCGCTTCGACCGCCAGGGGCGCCTGCTCATCGGCCCGCGGCGCGTCGTGCCCCTCTGCCTGTTGGCCAGCAAGCATCCTGAGGTGGTAGAGGAGCTTAGTCGCCAAGTTGCAACACAAAAGAGTGGGGATGAAACCGCTCAGTTTGTGATATCATGGCGACGACCCATCAATTGGCTCGCAGATGAAGACATGGCCTTACTGCGTCGCCTGGAGGCGGGGCCGCAGTCGCTGGCGCGGCTGATCAGCGAGGTGCGCTACAATTGGCTGGTTCGGCGGCGGATCGAGGAACTGGAGGCCCAACTTGTAGTGCAGCGGGCCGCCTTCACGCCAACGGATGCGCTGCACGTCCTCGGTCGGCTCCAACTCTGGAACGCCGAGGCATCGCGTCTGGGCGCGGAGATGCTGGCCGCACAGGCCGGCTTGTCGGTGGAGAATCTGTGCGAGCAGGTAGTGCGGGGGGTATCAGACCGGGTGGCGACGGAGTTGGTGAGCAAGGTGCTGGAGGACGAGGTCGGCTCGCCCGATTGGGAGGGGGAGCCCTCAGCGGCGGCGTTGCTGGAGCGGGCGCTTAACGGTCCAGGGGATGGCGCCCTGAACTGCGAACTGACGCTGCAGCGGCCACTGGTGGCTATCGGTGCGCCGGTGGAGGCCTACATGCCCCGCACAGCGCAGCAACTGCACACGGAACTGATCATCCCCCCTCACGCGGAGGTGGCCAACGCAGTGGGGGCTGTGGCTGGCGGCGTCATCCAGCGGCAGCGGGTGCTCATCAGCCCACTGGACGGCGGCGAGCGGTTCCGCCTGCACCTGCCCGATGGCGTGCACGATTTCTCGGACCTGGAGCAGGCCGTGGGCTACGCACAGCAGGTGATGTCGGCCCATGTCGAAGCGCAAGCTCGACAGGCGGGTGCAGGACAGGTGGAGGTGCAGATGGCCCGCACGGATCGCCAGGCAAAGGTGGCTGCGGGTTGGGGACAGGAGGTCTATCTGGGGACAGAGCTGATCTTCACGGCAGTAGGGCGACCCAGCCCGGCGCGGCGCTAACGCTCTCCACCGGCAGCCCACCTTTTGACAAAAAGCAGGCCGGGGTCTATAATCTCCAATACCCAATATCTTCTGAGTGTAGGTAGGCCCGACATGCCTGGTTCACAGATTTCCCTGGTGATCATGACAGGCTCCGGCGGGGGGAGCGAGGTGGAGAGAATGGTGGCCCTGGCTCGTCAGGCCATAACCCTCGACACCGTGGAGAGAGCCCTCGCCGTCGAAGCCATCGGCCGCATCGTGATCGTTACCGATTCCGCTCCCCTGGCCCAGAGCTTGCGATGGAAACCGGTGCACATCGAACTGGGGGAACCCGAAGAGGAATTCCACTTCGGGCGGCGATTGCGAGAGCTGATCAACCAGCAGGGCATGGAAAAGGTCTTCTACATGGGGGGTGGAAGCGGGGCCTTGCTCTCCAGCGAAGACATGGGTCATATCGCCGAAACACTCCTCTCCGCCGAAGAACTCGTTATCGCCAACAACTTCTACTCCACCGATTTCGCCGCCTTTGCCCCTGCTCAAGCCATCGAATCCATAGACCCCCCCGCAGTTGACAACGACCTGGCCTGGCTTCTGGTGGAGCAGGCCGGCCTGCCCTGCAAGGAGCTGCCTCGTACCGCTGCCACTCAACTGGATGTAGACACTCCCACTGACCTGATGACTCTGAAGCCTCACCCCGCCGTGGGGCCTCACACCCGCCGCTATCTGGATAGCCTGGAGCTGGACACCTCCCACATTGAACGAGCGCTGAAGTACCTCACCGACCGTGACGCCGAGGTTCTGGTGGCGGGGCGAGTGTCGGCCTCGACCTGGGCTTACCTGAAGGAGGAAACAGCCTGTCGGGTGCGCCTGTTCGCCGAGGAGCGGGGCATGCGTGCCAGTGGGCGTCAGGCGCGGGGCGAAGCCCTGTCTCTGTTGGGGTTCTATCTGGAGGAGGTGGGGCTGGAGAGATTCTTCGCTACCCTGGCGAAACTAGGCCAGGCCGCCTTTCTGGACAGCCGTGTCCTCTTCGCCCACCGGGGAATCTGGCCGTCCGCTGCCGACCGTTTCTACTCCGACCTGCGCCAAGCAGAGAAAATCAGCGACCCATGGGTGCGCCGCTTCACCGAGGCAGCCATCGCAGCCCCCATCCCTGTCGTCCTGGGCGGCCACTCCCTGGTCTCAGGCGGACTGTACGCCCTGGTGGAAGCAGCCTGGGCCAGGGGTGGAGACTTGGCAAGGCATGTGGAAACACTGAAGCACTGAAAAGCTGGAGGTTGGAGGTTGGAGGTTGGGTATTGGATATTGGATATTCGATATTGGAGGTTGGAATCCGTCTTCCCTTGTCCCTTTTCCAATTTCCCTCTTCTCCTTTCCATTCTCCAACTTCCAAAAGAGGAGGATGAGATGACGAGAATGATCAGCCTTAAACAGGCCAAGATGGATTTTGAACGACTAACTGAGGAGATATGGCACAGCAAAGATCGCCTGCTCATTGAGAAGGACGGCCTCCCCATAATTGTGCTTCTCAGCATTGACGATTTCGAGGACATGATGGAGACTATCGGCGAGTTGTCCGATCCTGAACACTTAGCCAGCATCAGGGAAGCGAGGGCGGAGTATAAGCGCGGTGAGGTAGATACGCTGGAGGATCTCTACACAAAAGTATCAACTGGAGGTGATAAAATATCCGAGGTGATCACGGCCATTTATGAAAGGGGGATGTTAAGGCCATTGAAGGAGCTTCCCTTAGAGGAACACCAACAGGTGGTGCTCAGGATAATCACAACAGGAAGCGTTGTCCAAGAGACAAAAGCGATGTTCAAGGTCCCTCCCCAGATATTGAGAGAGGTAGCCGAAAGCAAAGAACTATTGGAGTGGAGTGAATGAGAACCTTAAGCCAAATCCCCTCAGGCGGTAAAGTCTTCATTGATGCAAACATATTTGTCTACCACTTCGGCGGCGATGGCGATATATCCGATGCATGCACAGAGTCCTTGCTCCGAGTGGAAGAGAGGGATGTGGAAGCTTTCACCTCGACGATAATCTTATCCGAAGTTCTTCATCGTTTAATGATCGTCGAGGCGGTTGAGAAATATGAGTTACCTCTAAGAAGCATAGTCAGGTATCTCAAAGAGCATCCAGATATCGTTATGACCTTGGAGAAATACTCAATAACTCCGGAGAAGATCCGTCAGATGAACGTGGCTATTTTGGCCGTTACCCTTCAAGACCTTTTGGACAGCAAAGGGGTAAGAGATTCCTACGGGCTTCTAACCAATGATTCAACGAGCATTTCTATCATGAACAGATTTGGGGTCATGGACATTGCTACTAACGATAGCGACTTCGAGCGGGTTAACGGGCTAAGGGTTTGGAAACCATTAGCTTGAAGGATGACGAAACCTTGATCACACAAAGGAGTGCGAACACAATGACGAAAGAAAAAAGCCAAGAATACTGGGACCTCGTCTTCGGCAAAGACCTGGCCGAGGTGGATCCCGACGTGGCCGACTTGATCACCTTCGAGGAGGAGAGGCAGGCCAGGAAGCTGATCATGATCCCGTCGGAGAGCTACTGCCCGAAGCCGGTTCGCGAGGCGTTGGGCAGCGTTTTTAATAACATCTACGCCGAGGGCTACCCCCGCCTGCAGATGACCAGAGACGAGATAGACCTGCTCCTCCAGTTCGACCACGAGCTTTCCAACTATCGGCGCTACGCCGACAGGCGGTTCTACAAGGGCGTCGAATACGCAGACCTCATCGAGTGCCTGGCTCAGAGGCGGGTGGCCGAATGTTTTGCCAACGAGAGGGTGAGCGCCGACCAGATTTACGTGAACGTCCAACCCCTCTCCGGCTCGCCCGCTAACCTCTCCGTGTACGAAGCCCTCCTCGATCCAGGTGACACCATCATGGGCCTGGCCCTACCCCAGGGCGGCCACCTCACCCACGGCAGCCCCTTCAACATCTCCGGTCGCCGCTACAAGGTCGTCTCTTACGCAGCCAGCAGAGCCACGGAAAAGCTAGACTACGACGAGATCATGGAGCTGGCCCGCCAACACAGGCCCAAGATCATCGTCGCCGGATACACCTCCTATTCCTGGGCCCCCGACTGGGAGAAATTCAAGGAGATAGCCGACGCCTGTGGAGGACTGCTCATGGCCGACATCGCTCACACGGCGGGGTTGGCCATCGCGGGGGCCTATCCGAATCCCGTGGGCATCGCCGACATCACCACCTTCACCACCCACAAAACCTTCTTCGGCCCTCGCGGAGCGGTGATCATGACTACCGATGAGGGCTTGGCTAGCCTGATAGACACCGCCGTCTTCCCCGGCGAGCAGGGCGGGCCCCACGTGCACAAGTTCGCGGCTATCGCCGTGGCCGCCAAGATAGCTAACACGGAAGAATACAAAAGACTGCAACACCAAATCGTGGAGAACGCCGTAGCCCTGGCCGAAGGGCTTCGAAAGCGCGGCCTGAAGCTGTCCTATGGCGGAACCAACACCCACCTCCTGGTCATTGACCTCAACCCCCTCAAGTCCCCCGAAGGCTTCCCCCTCAAGGGCGAGATCGCGGCCCGCATCCTGGACCTGGCGGGCATTGTCGTCAACAAGAACACCATCCCCGGCGACGCCGACGCCAGCGAGGCCAGCGGCATCCGCATGGGCACGCCCTGGCTCACCCAGCGAGGGATGGGCAAAGTGGAGATGGATAAGATCGCCGAGCTCATCCACCGCATCATCGTCAACATCAAACCCTTCACCTACATGGGGCTGACCGGGCCACTGTGGAGGGGCAAGATAGACCTGGACATCCTGGAAGAAGTGAAGCTCAAAGTGGAAGAACTGGCCAGAGGAGCGGAGGTCGAGACGCCGGCCCAGGGAATCGGCTACCCCCACTACTATTTCTTGCGTGAAACGTCAAACGTGAAACGTGAAACGTCAAACGTGAAAGCGGCGCTTTTTGACCTGAGCGACATGGGGCTCTTAGAGGTGATGGGCGAGAGGGCCACACCCTTCCTGCAACAGGTATCCACCAACGACGTGTCCAAGCTTCGCCCTGGCGAGAGCCAGCGTTCTTTTCTACTGGACGCCAAGGGGCAGCTCATAGATGACATCTCCATCCTGCGTCTGGAGCCAGATAAGTGGGGCCGCGACCACTACGTCGTGATGACCAACCCCGCCAACACCGAGCGAGTGAAAGCCTGGTTCCGGGGCCTGGGCGACGGGTACATCCTATTCGACGACGAGGACATCTTCCGCAAAATCGAGGGGCCGGTGGTGGTGAAGGATTTGTTGGAAGTTGGAAATGGAACACATCCAATCTCCAATATCCGATCTCTAATCTCCAACCCTTCGGCTAGGCTCAGGGCAGGCCTCCAATCTCCAATCTCCAACCTCCAACCTCCAACCGGCCTCTCACTTTACCAGTCAGGCCACGATTCCCTGTTCCACGTTTCCAAACCCTACTTCGTGGGGCAGAAGAGCCTGGAAAGCGTCCGGCCTAAGGCGGAGAAAGAGGAGTGGCAATGGCAAGAGGAAGAAGGTAAGCTCAAGCAAACCGCCCTCTACGAAGAGCATCTCAAGCTCACCAAGAAAGTCGTACCCTTTGCCGGCTGGGAGATGCCAGTTTGGTACACCAGCGTCAGCGAGGAGCACAAAGCGGTCAGGGAAACGGCAGGGCTGTTCGACGTGGCTCACATGGGCGTGCTGGAGGTGGCCGGCGAGCACGCCGCCAGTTTCCTCGATGCCGTCACCTCCAACTACGTGCGCTGGATAGGCGATGGTCAGTCCCAGTACGCCTACCTCCTCGACCCCGACGGCAACGTGATAGACGACGTGTTCATCTATCGCCGGGCGGCGGACCGCTACATGGTGGTGGTGAACGCCTCCAACGCTGAGAAGGACCTGGCCTGGTTGAACGCCGTCAACTCGGGCCAGTACCTGATAGACAGAGAGCATCCGGACATTGAGATCGAAGGCCCTGCGATCATCCGAGACCTGAAGGACCCATCGTCTGGGGAGGATCAGCGGGTTGACCTGGCCATCCAGGGCCCCAATTCCCTGGCCATCCTCCAGAGCCTGACCGACGACGAAAAGCTGCGAGCGAAGCTGGCCAGGATCAGAAGAACCGAGTTCATCGAGACAGAGCTGGCGGGCATGGAGCTCATCGTGTCCCGCACCGGCTACACGGGGGAAGACATCGCCTATGAGCTCTATCTGCACCCCGATGCCGCCCCCAGGATGTGGAATCTGCTGCTGGAGAAGGGCAGAGACTATGGCCTGAAGCCAGCGGGCCTCGGCGCGAGAGACTCAACCCGAACCGAGGCGGGCCTGCCGCTGCACGGGCACGACCTGGCCGGCCCGTACAACATCTCCCCCATTGAGGCCGGCTTTGGCTCCTACGTGAAGTTCCACAAGCCCTACTTCATCGGCAGGAAAGCCCTCCTGGAGAAAGAAGCCACCCGGACGATGGAGGTGCTTCGCTTCCGCATGAACGAGAGGGGGGTGAGGATGGCCAAGCTGGGAGACTTGGTGGTTGACAAGAGAGGCAAATACATCGGCCGCGTCACCAGTTGTGCCCTGGACACCGAAGGATTCCAAATTGGCCTGGCCTACGTGGACAAGAAATACAACCGGGAGGGCACGTCCATCGGCATCATCCCCATCCCCCACGACAAAGTCGCGCCCACCAAGCCGGTGGAAGAACTGGCTTTGGGGGACAAAATGCTCCTCCACGAAGGAGCTACAGTTCTCACCCGCTTCCCTTCGGAAGAAGAGAGAGCAAAGGCAAAGCCACTTCAAGAATAGCAAGGGCAACCCCTTGCGGTTGCCCTCTATAAGATATCAAATAAAAAAAGGAAAAGGAGTAAAACAATGAAAGCGCGAATGTTCACCGTATTTACTTTAGTCGTGGGCCTGGCCCTCATCTTGACGTGGGCCGTGGCCGCCCAGAGGCCGGAACCTCCAGTTGCCCCTCAGCGGAGCGGGCCACCGCCCCGGCCGACGCCGGCCTGGGATTGGGATGGCGGGAGGCCCTTCCGAGGGCCTGTGGCTCCAGCGGACGTGAGCGCCCAGGCCGTAAGCTCCTCCGTGCCCCTGGGCCAGCCGGGGCTGAGTTTCCGCTACGTGCAGACCTTTGGCGAGACCGAGGTGGCCTACTTTGAGGACACCGATCACCTAAACGGCCCCCGCGGTGTTGGCACCGACGGCACCAACGTCTGGATTGCGGAGGACTTAGGGCGGCGCGCCCTCAAATACGCCAGCGGCGGCACCTTCCTGATGCAGATCGGCAAGGCCGGCTTTCGCGATGTTGCTGGAACCACCTTCAATAGTTTGGCCGATGTATCTGTAGACGGCAGTGGCAACATCTGGGTGGTGGATGAAGGCGCCTCCCACGTAATCAAGTTTGATGCCAGCGGCAACCGCGTGAGCGAGTTGGGCGACACCTGGGACCCTGGCACTGGCAACGACCGCTTCAATCAGCCGTACAGCATCGCCTTCGACACCGCCGGCAACATCTACATCAGCGACAGCGGGAACCACCGCATCCAGGTGTTCGACAGCAGCGAGACATACGTCACCACCATTGGCGAAACTGGGGTGCCCGGCTCGGACAATGTGCACTTCAACAACCCCCGCCACATCGCTGTGGACAGCAACAACCTGCTCTACGTGGCCGATACCGATAACCACCGCGTGCAGATCTTCGACGTGTCCGACCTCTCGGATGTCACCTATGTGGCGACCATCGGCGTATCCGGGGAGTCCGGGTCCGACAGTGCTCACTTCAAGTCGCCTAAGGGCGTCGCCATGGATGTGACCAGAGGGACGATCTACGTCGCCGATGACGGCAATTGGCGCATCCAGGTGTTCGACTATACGACGCGGGACTATCTTGGGACTACCGGCTTCATCGGCGAGACGGAGGATGTGGTGGTCGATTCAGCAGGCAACGTCTATGTAGCTGACGACTGGCAGACCGAGGTTCGCCAGTATGACAGCAACCTCAACTATGTACGCACCTATGGGACCCGCAATGTCCCCTACCTGACCGACGGCTCGCACTACAATCGGCCGGAGGGGGTGGCGGTGGCGCAGGATGGCAGCATCTACATCACTGAGAAAGTCGGGCACCGCCTGATCAAACTGAACGCAGCCGGCGTGCCACAGTGGATCATCGGAGAGGCCGGCCGTTGCGGCAGCGACAACGAGGGTGTCTGCGGCCCCACAGATGTAACCCTGGACGCAACCGGACGAGTGTATGCCGTTGCCTCTTGGCACAACCGTATCCAGATCTACAACCCGGATGGCTCGTACTATGCCACCCTGGGCACCGGCT
>CAYUPJ010000068.1:0-19338 GCA_964446635.1 uncultured Anaerolineae bacterium | reverse complement strand
GCCGTCATCAAACCAACCTGGCCCGTTGCAGGCGATCACGCAACGCCGGCCTGTTTGCGTAGCGCTCTTGCAGGCCCGCGACCCGCGTTTGGAAATCGGCCACGTGACCCTGGTAGTCGGCCAGGTCGCGCAGCTTGACGAGCAGCGCTACCGCTTTGTCGTAAGAGGCAGGTTTCTTCTCGTCAATGAGCGCCACGACGTCACGCCAGGTTTCGGCCTCGCGCGGGGCGAACGCCTGCAGCTCCTGGATGCGCTTAGCCTCGGCGGCTTCGGCCGCGCGCCGCTTCGCCTCGTGCCGCAGCCGGTCGGCGGTCGCCCGCAGCTCACCCCACGTGCGCCGGGGCGCGCTGGCGGCCGGTCGGGACGCGCCGGTCAGCTCTTGCAGGCGACGGTTGAGCGCCAACGACAAGTGCGTCTCGCCACGCGCCAGCCGCACCAGGAACACATCGCGTTCTGCCGGCGACAGGCGAGCGATGGCCTCTTCCGGCGGGATGGCAGGCGCCGGTTGGCGCTGCGGGCTGGCCCCGGCCACGGCCTGGATGAGGTACTCGTCCAGGTCGAAGAGCTCGACGAAACTCGTCAGGGGTGGGGAAAGCTCGCTCAGGCCGGGCGGGACAGGCGGCTCAAGTTCGGCGTCGTCAGCGTCCTGGAGCTCGGCGGCGCGCAGCCAGGCCAGGTACAACGCCCGATAGTCCCCTTGCAGCAAATCATCGCGCAACCGCCCCAACGATGACAGCCAGCTTCCGCCCTCGATCCAATCTGCCCCCTCCTCTTCGTCCAGCAAAATGTCCAGGATCAAGTAGTCGCCGACCGGCTCCAGCTCGATGCAATACTCCCACAGGTACGGCTCGATCTGCTTGGGATCCAGCAGTACCTTGGGGAAGCGAAACGCCAGCCGCTTGCTGCCCCAGTTGGCCAGGTACAGGAAGGCGTCGAAATAGCGCGCCAGCACCTGCTTGGGGTCATGTTTGAAGTCGCCCCAACTGTACGTGACGACCGCCTGCGACGACGTGACTTCAATGTGGCTGGACAGATTGTTCACCGCGGCCCGCTCTTCGGGAGTGAGCGGCCGGTCGAGGGTTTGCCATTCGTAGTACTGATATTCGCTCATCGGTAGTGTCCTTCCATCAATACAAATTGGAGCTCAAATTGAAACACTTCGGCTATTGCCCTTCGCCTTGGGCGATCAGATGCGAGAGCTCGTCTCGGGTCATCTCGCTTTCCGGTTCACGTCCTGGGTTTTACTGCTACTTTGACGCGCGGTTGGAACGCATCAGGTTACCGGCGCGCCAGATGTCGAAGAAGAGGGATTCTTTGGCCATTGATCGTTCCCAAATCATTCCTTAATCGTTCCCATGATCAAGGGGCCAGGACATAATGGGTGCCTCTTCTCTTGCCCTGGCGAATGATCAGCTCCCTGGATGTCTCATATCCCGGTTCTCTGACTCAAGTTCTCTGCTACCATTTGCCCCTCGACCAATCGAACATAGTGAGGGAAGGGATTCTCCGGAAATGCCCCGTCAGGGGCGACCAAGAAGATCTGGTCAAAGCGCTGGGCCAGTTCGCCCTGTGTCAGTAGCTCGACAAGTGCGCCACGACGCTGCGCGTCAAAGCCAGCCGTCGGTTCATCCAGAAAGATGAATCCAGGTCGGGCACCTCTCTCCTGTGGAAGTGCAGCAAGTGCAAAGCCTAGCCGCAGTGCCAGCGAGAATTGATCCTGTGTTGCACCAGAATAGATGTCTTTTTCCACGTACTCGCGCGCCTGCGCATCCCAAACCCGTATCTTGTAGGTCTCCTCATCAAGTTCAGCATCATGGTAACGACCAGCGGTTAATAGCGGTAGCATCGCACGCATGTAGTCAAGCGTGCTTGGCAGGACCGCTTGAAGAATATTGTCTCGAACACGCTCGACAATCGGTGCAGCCCGCTGACAGACAGCCTTGCGCAACTCAAGACGCTCTACCTCAGCGACGCAAGCTGCTTCGTCCAGAGTAGCGCCATCTACATGCAGTTCCGTTTCCAGTCGTTGCCCTTCATCGCCAAGGCTGCGAAGTTGTGTTACCGTATCAAGCTTCCGCTGATCCAGTCGCCCCCGGTCAGATGCCGTTAGTATTCCAAACTCTGGGAGCATCGCGGTTATCGCTTGGCGATCCAGATCATCTTGGGCTTCGGCTCCGAGTTCGCGAAGTAGCTGGCTGGCCCGCTGTAGACGCGAACAGCGCTCTTGTTCAGCCCTAGTCGCATCAGCCTCTGCCCTAGACACAGCACTCGTAGCCTGCTCGCGCTTGACCTTGATCTGGGAAAGATCGTGCCGTGCCCGCTCAGTGCGGACTGTCTTCAGTAGCTCACTCTCCGTTTCCGAATTCAGGGCACCTACGGGCAAATACGCAGCCGCAACTACCTTGCCCAGCTCTTCATGCCAGGTAGCAATCCGCTGCTCGTGGCCTTCGATTTCTCCTAACAGACGTTTGCGTTCAGCTTGTCGGGTTTCACGCTGCCTTAGTCGTTGCTGCAAGTTCATGATTTCCTGACCAATAGCAGCAAGCCGTTTCTCAATCTCCCGTCGTGCAACAATCGCGTCATGCGGAAGAGCGCATAGATTCAGCGCGTCGAGTTCAGCCTTCCAGCCCAACTCAATCTGCTCACCGAGGGTTTCAATGCCATCTTCCAACTCGGCTATGACTGTCCCCACAATCTGAGTATTTGCAAGACCTTCATCAGCAAGCGCGAGTGCAATAACCTGTTCCCTATTACGCGCCTCCTCGGCTAGCCGTGCTATCTGGATGTCCAGCTCATGAATGGAGCTTTTGGCGCTGTCAACCTCTTTGGTCAAATCGGTCACGCTCCAACCTCCGGGAAGACTGGACGCCAGTCCATCTGCCTGACTCTTTAGCTCGTCTCTTTGAGTCCGAAGTTCAGCGCACTGCGCTTTGATCTCGTTAATGACCCTGTGTACATTGTTGGGATCAGAAACCCCTTCGCGAAGAAACTCGCTACTAATTCGGCGCTCTTCGGCGTTTGTCTGCTCCCGTATCTTGGTTGCCTGTATTTCCAGTTGACGAATTTCCCCACGTGCCTGCTCCAGAACCTCGCTAAGCCAGTCCAGTGTCCACCTTTGGGGCAACTCTTCCGCCATTTGCTCCACCAGTACCTCAGCCGCCTCCACACTTTGAGGTTCAGTACACCCAAGGGCTTCAAGCCGTGCTCGGCATCCTACTAGGTCGGGTACTTCCTTGCCTAGCAGTGTTTGCTGTCTGATTCGCTCATCGCGGGTTTGCCTTTCATGCTCGGCGGCCTCGTTGATTGCTGCGTTGCGTGTGGCCAGAGCATCCTTACGCTTAGCCAAGCCCAATAACGCAAGTGTCAGCCCCAGGCCTACTGCAAAAACACTAAAGATGTTGAACGCCGAATAAATGCGTGTGAACAAGATAGCTATACCGAGTATCAGCAGAATGACACTTCCCCCTAGTAGCAGAGTGGCATAAGTTGCTCGCCTGCCAGCCGTAGACCCTCGCAGTCGGGCTGTAGAGGCTTTCTCCTCGTACTCCTTGATGATTTGGTCTGATCTGTGACGGGCTTCTAGTTCTCGCGAGACAGCAATCCAACTCCGCAGCGCATGGATTTCCTGCGCTCGCCGGTGGTGGCCGACTGCTTCGTTTACTCGCGTCCTGGCCTCGGCAACCAACCGCTCCAGTGACATCAATTCTGCTTTGGGGGCGGCCAGTGCCTCGGTCTGCCGCGTCAATTCAACCAGACGGTCTTCTCTGGCAACTTCAGAGCCAACAGTTCTTTCTAGCTCCCCGATTTGACTGACCAGCCTCTCAACCTGTTGGCCTAGCGACAACAGATCCTTTAAAAGACTGTAATGGCGCTGAGCTTTCTCTAGTTTTCCACGCAAATCCACAAGCTCTTGCCTGGGCTTTTCCAGTGCCTCTGCCTCAGATATAAGCGCTCTTAGACGTCCAAGACGGGATTGGCAATCATTTCGCCGGCTCTCCAACTCTCCAAGCGTAGCGAGCCGCTCAGCCAGGGCTGCCAAATTGTCACGTTCTGTACGTCGCGCCGGCAAAATCTCGCGTTCTATTCGATCAAGCTCACCAAGTTCGCGGTCTATTGCACGGACGTCCTCAGCACGCTGACGCATGGCCGTTCGGCTCTCCAGGATTCGGTCCAGCAGATCCACAGCCCGGTCAAGTGCCTCAATGCGACTAACCTGTGCATCAAGCTGATCTCGCAGATGGGCTTGCTCTTGCATGTAATCCCGAACCTGCTTGGCCAGCCCCCCTTGCCGGTCAGCTTCGTCGAGTTCGGCGTGGATTTCCACCAGCCGGAGTTGCCTCTCGATCGTCTGGCGTTCACACTCTGCCTCAGTACGTAAGCGCGTTACCTCAGCCAGTCGCCGTCTATTTCGTGCCGTCGCGAGTTCGAGCTCTTCCCGTGCTTTCCAGGCGAAACGCTCCTTCAACTGAGTGATGCGGTCAAGATCAAGTAGCTTAAGCAGAACAGCCTGTCGTTTGTCCCGTCCCACTGCTTCGAGTTGGCCGAGCTTCTTCTGTTGGACAAAGCATGAGGCGAGCAGGGCCTCCCCATCGAGGCCATTTAGTTGTGCCAGGACCTCTTTACTGACCTTGGTTATACCTCTAACCTGTTCGGTAGATCCGTCAGGGTTTTCGATGAACAAACGCGCATCGTTGGCCCGTCCTCGGTATAAGCGACGCTCAACTCTCAGCCGAACATCCCCCGACACAAGGCCGAGTTCGACAAACGCCTCCGGCAGCCCTATCCCGATCAGGCTATCCATCTGACCCCGTCCACCGCCGCGCATGACCAGACCCTGTCCGTACAGCGCTGTGTAGATGGCCTCAAACAGAGCGGATTTCCCTGCCTCATTGAGCCCCTCGATGAGCACGCAGCACCGCACTGGGAAAACTAGATTGATGTCTCGCAGTTGCTTGAAGCCGTTCACTTTGAGATGAGTTAAGCGGATCATCGTCAAGCCTCGTGCAATTCTTCCAGTGCAGATAGCAATTCTTGTCTAGTCGTTTCAAGCACTTTACGTTCGGTCTGGTCTACTGTCTGCGTCAGGTAGTGACTGACAACAGCATTCACTTCGTCACGGATAGAGCGGCGAGGTGCCCCCATCACTGTGCCATCTATGTTGAAACGGACCGCCAGGCGAGTCAGGTCTGTTTCAAAGAAGAAGAAAAGGCGACGGGCATGATCTTCGATTGTCGTCAGGTTCAGCCTCGTGTAAACGTCACGGGAGATCACTCCATCAATCACCAGTCGAACCAGCTTGTCAGGATCAGACTCAGGAGCCAGTCGCGCCAGGATGATTTCGGTTGGATCGCCAGATTCCAGCTCGGAAGCTTGACTGATAACCTCAGCCCGAGGTTGAGGTAGCACACTTTCGTGCCTGACCACCACATCAGCCTGGCTGTGGGCTTCAATTACGGAAAACCCCGGCTTCACTGCCCCCAGATCACCATAGTCCATCCACTCCGTCGAACCCGGAATAACCACCCGCTTGTTATCCATGACAAAGGAAGCAAACCGATGGGCATTACCGGCGATGACCAAATCAACCTCCTTCAGACACTCGACAGCATGGCGGTGAACGATAGCAATGTTGGCATCGGGGTAAACCGTGCCCTCGATAGGAGCATGAATCACCAGAATCCGCACATCAGCCCCTTGGCCGTCGAAGGTGATGCTTTCCAGAGGATCGTGCTCAGGACTCAAATTGACGTTGGGAGTGAACCCGCCAATGGCCACCTGTAGTCCCTCAACCTCGAATGTTGTTGGGCGTACGACTGGGTTATCGGGCAAGAGCTGGTCGAAGAAAGTCAAAGCGTCCAATTCGGCATAGACAGCAAGAGGGAGATAGCCACCCTCCTCGGTTGCGCTACGGGGTGTGTCGTGATTGCCCCCGATAGCAACAACACGCACACCCGCCCGTTCCAGGTCACGCAAGCGCCTGGCCAGGTAAATCCTGTCCGGGTTACGGGGGTTTGGTGTATCAAACACGTCGCCAGCCAGCACCAGCAGGTGAGCGTGGTTCTCGATAGCATAGTTGATGACTTGGCCAAAAGCACGTCGTAGCCGATAGCGACGCTCGTCCAGTGTACGCATCGACATGCGTGCATAGTAGCGACCCAAGTGATTGTCAGCCGTGGTGACGATACGCAAGCTCATAGACGCACCTGTCGGCGTGGCAAAGTAGGTGGCGAATCCTGAGACCGGCCACCTGTCCAGAGATTGGCGTTGCAGAAGTCCTCAAACCGCGTGAACACTTGAACGAAAAGCGGTGCTCCAGTGAACGAAAGCGGTGAAGCCGGCCCCGTGAACATGAAAGGAAATTGCCGGCCGCTCTGTGGGTCGACAAACGAACGGTACAAGGATAGCGCCTGTCTGTCACCAACTAACTCTTCTAACTTGTTGTACTCGCTACCCATCGTCAGGCCGTATCCGAATGCGCTTAGGCGAAGTTGCTGAAGAATATCTGGATGTAGAGATGTCAATTGCTGCGTGATGAACAGGTAGCCCAAACCGTACTTCCGAGTTGTCCGTGCAGCATCCACGAAAGATTGCGTTAGGTTAGCGATTTCGCCAGTATCCGCGGCGGACCGTCCGCGGGCGTAGCGGTGAGCCTCATCCAAAACCACCAAGCAGTTGAGTTTGCCACCTTGAAGGAAGGCTTGCTCGCCTTGCCACGACAGCGCTCGACTTATCTGGCTGAGAAATAGAGCGATAACTTCCTCATCTCCTGCAAACGACGTACCGCGTCCTCCAATATCCAAAAACACAAATGGCCGATTCACCAACCGCTCAGTCTGGATCACTCGCCCGATGATCGCATTCAATGCCGTGCGCAGGTTCCCCCGGCTATCAGTCTGCAGGAACAGATCAAGCATTGGTTGCCAGTTCGCTTCCTGCAGCCGCTGCAGTTCTGCCGGTCGCGTCAAGATGTCATTCAAGGCACTGGTGAGCCTCTGGCGCGAGTCACGTGAGACATAGATGCGCTGCAGGGCCGCTTCGTTATCCCTTAGGACCGTCAACGTACGTTGAAGCAGGTCGCTTGGCGGGCTGTCTAGCCGCGTGCCCGTCTCTCCTAGCACGTCAAGAATTGCACTGCGTAGTTCTTGAGCAGCGTACTCTTGGTGCTCTCGGCTACCTATGCTGATAGCACGGTAAAAGTTGCTCTTTGAGAGCAGCCGGCAGAATAGGGGAGCCTCGGCCGGTAGCCGAACTTGGTCAGCCAGTCGGTACACCTCAACCGGGCGGCCCATTCGGCGTAGCTCACCAAAGAGATCAAATGGCAGACCGATGCCGGTTGAGAATTGGCTCTGAGGGTCGATGAAGATCAGGCCCATCTCACGATGACGGGCATAACCCAACAATAGGTAAGCGGCCAGACCGGATTTGCCGGAACCAGTCTTGCCAAACACACCAATATGATACGCTTCACCTGCCCCACCTGTACCATCGCCGAAATGCTTCAACCAGAAGGGCATTTTGACCTGTGTACCGTACACATGGCCAAGATAGATAATCTGGTTGGCATATTTCTGCAACAGAGCGTACAGCACCTCGTCCCTGACACGATAGATAGTGAGCCCCGTCGAAGGTGAAATGCCCAAGATGCTCTCGGTCACCTCATCTGGGCTTTGGCTGCCAGGTGTGATGGCAAAGCAGGCTTGCACTGAGATAGTGGCGGTCCTCACATCAGCTCGCTCACTCAGGTGAGGAAGACGCCCGCGCCGTTTGATGATACCCCTGAATGTCAGATCTTCATGCCAACGGTTCTTCGTCTCAACTTTGCTGATCTGGCCGATAACAGCGAGTTGTTTGTTATCCTGTGGGACAACAAGGTACACAAGCTGCCCAAGCACCTTTTGTGTCTCGCTGGTTTGCAGTATGTCAATGACGATCTCAGTAGTATTGCTGGGAGAACCCACGCTGCCTATAGCGTACTCAGCCGCCTGGTTGACTAACAGATCCAAAATCTCTTCACTTGTTTGCTCAATTGACATTGCTATGCCTCCGTTCGATAGGATTGAGTGATAAGCCGCATATATTCACCGGCGTCTGAATCGCTAAGTTCATGGAACACAGCAGTTCGAAGCGCAGCCATTCCGTCGCCAACGCTTTTAGCCATGATATCTGCCAGATACTGTGGGTACGGTTCACGAATTTCGGGCGACAACACTTGGTCCTTGACGGCACGTAACACATTGGCTAAGTGAACAGGGGACTCAGCAACATCACGTTTCAGTTCAATGCGGTAAGCAGGGGTCCACTCATACGGCTTGTAGTAGGTAAAAAAGATATTTCGTTGTCGCACGTACTCCAATGCTTTACCAAATGCTCGTTCCACTTCAGTTCTGTTGGGAAAATTCGGAGAAGCCACAGTGATGTGAAGTTCTTCCCAGCTCTCGCGGCTTCGTGGCGTTTGCCCTACCTGCGCTGGTTTAGTAAACTCGTCAGCTTCGAGAAGCATGGTCATCACCGTTCGATCGTCACAAGTGCTTTCGAAGGCAGACAGCCAAGTCTGGGTCAAGTCACGGGAAGCGTCGTACTTAACCATTGCCACTATGCTTGGTCGCTGCATGGCTATCGCTAAGTGTCTGATAGTCTGATGCTCGATCAGAAGCTGTGACGCCAAATTGCTCAGCGCGCTATTAGTCAGGCTCAACATGCTGTTGAGGCCAATCACGGGAGTCAAATGGGAACCGTCCAAAATAATGACGTCGTGGGGGGCTGCCGCCAAGATCTCCAACTCCAGTGAAGCCATCACCCCCAATCCAAAACGACGAGAACTTTCTCCTCCTTCGTGGGCAATAACTCGTTGCCAGTGTGCGTACTGCACCCCACTCCAATGGTGTCTTTCCTCCGGAATCAGGCCCTCTACGCCTACCGCAACTACCAGCACAGTGTCAGCGCCAATGGATCTCTCGATAGCCAGACCACCATCAATAGCGGCAACAGTTGGACTTTGGGTAGGTTCTACCAGATCAACGGTCCGTCCAATCCAACCACCTGTGAGGAGTCGATCTCGCATCTGCTGCCGTTGCCGCATAATCTGTTCAAAAATCTCGCGGATGGAACTCGATACAGACAGAGTTTCTTCAAGAATCTCCTCTAGCAAGTCATCAGGTAGGTAAACGTGAGTCTGCTCAGAGATTTCATGAATCACTGGTCTACCTCCAGTTGGGATAGCATCAACACATCTTTGATCTCGTCCCGCTTCCATTCCTGCCACCCGTTCACCCGCACAGCGCGGGGAAGGAGCCAGCGCTCGTGCCAGTAGGTAGCTAAGTCGGCAAAGGGCAGATGACGATATGCAGGCTCGGCAGCCCGGCCCTCCATGTAGTCCTTTAAGTTGTCTACGAGTGGGAAGAGAAAAGCCTCTCGCTTCACACCATGACGGAGCAAGTCACGCGAGAAGCCCAGTCGCTCTAATGCCCGCACCATCGTCTGCCACTTAATACGTGGACCGGTGCCAAAGCCACCGCGAGTAGAGATGCCTTCACTTTCCAGAAACTGGCGGAACAGCGAGTAGAGCTCCATCAAGTGAAAACTACCGTAGCCATCGGTGTAGCCCAGGGATTCGGCAATGAAAGTGCTATTGTAGCGCAGACGGTTGTAAAGGCTGCTTCGCCCAAAGGCACTTGTAGTCGTTAGAGCCACAAGATGCGCTGGTAAAATTCGCCCTTCCATTTCCGTCTTGCGCCCGCTGTATTTTTGCTTGTAGGTGGCACGCACTTCGTTGGAAGCGGCTGCTAAGGCCACCAGTTTGCCACCCAACAGGCGGTCGTAGGGCGGAACTGCTCCCAACGTCTGGATATCCATCGTCTGGTTGACCAGTTCGGTCTTGCGCCCTGGCGGGTATTGGAAGAGGCGGTCGCGAGCAGGGAAGCTGAGCGGCGGAGATTGTAAGGCCAGCAGACCGATGAGTTTACCGTTGGTCTCATCCATCACTAGGAAACGCAAACGACGGCCGTAGCCTTTGGAGAAGGGGAGGGACCAGAGTAGACGGGCTATGCGGAACAGGTTGTGCTGGCTCTCGGTCGTCACTTCCACCAGGGTCGGCTGGATTTGCTCCGGGATCACCTCGAGACCATTGGCGAAAAACGGGAGATAGCCAGGCAGACAGCGGCGCAACCAATCCTGACGGGCGGCGAGCTCTATCTGGCGAGCAGGTTCGTGGAGTTGCCGCATGCCGGCTTTGTCGGCGTCTGGGACACGCAGCGTCCCATCCGCCCCAAGAGTAAAGCCCATCTGCTGGAGCTTGTCTACCACCAGTTGCCTTAGTTCAGCCGCAGAAATGTTCATCAGAATGCTTCTATAAGGTCAAATGGGTGTGTTCAAAACCAGTTGGTGACATAGTCGTGCCCTGGATGCAGCCCTGAATTTGTCAGTGAAGTGCTGGTTTCTGAGGCCAAATAGCACTCCGATCTGTCATATCTTGCTAAAAGCAGGCTCTCCCGGTGAATGTCGAGCAAAGTTTCAACTCATTTTGAACACACCCAGGTCAAATTGCCTTAACATACTGCTCCCACCGCCCCGACCAACTCCTCGATGCCGCCGCAACGGAACCACTGAGGGAGCTAATAGCCTGCAAAATGCCGCGCAAATGCCGCGTCCATGCCGTATCCATGCAGCATTTGGGGTGCATTATCTGCGCAGTTCACTTATCCAGCGCCCATATTTGCACCACGATTTGCACCATCTAACCCAGATATGCACCATCAAGCCGCACGATAGCGCGTGCCCTTGCCTGCGCCTTCCTTAAGCACCCAGCCAGTTCTCACCAAACCTGCCAGGTCTCGGGAGGCTGTGTTGCGTGCCACGCCAAACCGACTTTGGTATTCACCGCTGGTCAACCTGGCTCCCTCATTCACCATCAGCCGCAACGCCTCAATCTGTCGCTCGTTCAATCCCAAAGCCCGCAGGTCAGTGACGCCTTCCTCGGGGATCAGGTCCAAGATGCGGTCGCCCGGGCCGTAGAAGGTGACGGCGAAGAAGCTGCCCAGGTCCTCCAGAAACGGCTCCTTCAGCCCGTGCTCCCGCATCAACTGCCGCATCTTGGTAATCCCTGCCCCCCACTTTTCAATGTAGAAGATGTCGTACAGGAAGTTGGCCAACAGGATGTTGCGCAGCACGTGCTTACGCTCAATGTTC
Source organism: uncultured Anaerolineae bacterium (assembly GCA_964446635.1). GTDB lineage: Bacteria > Chloroflexota > Anaerolineae > VGOG01 > VGOG01 > CAYUPJ01. The sequence continues at coordinate 8,154 of CAYUPJ010000068.1, read as the reverse complement.
TGGATGGTCACGCCGGGCGGCAACCCGCCGGGGCTGTTTACCTCAATCCGGTCGTCGAAGATCATCACCCGCACCACAGAGCCGGTCATGGTATAGTCCCGGTGACAGACGGCGTTACAAACGGCCTCCCGCACCGCCTCGTAAGGGTATTCGGTCACTTCACGCCGCCGGAACCCGACCACCTTGGCCGCCAGACGGGTGTTACGCCGGATGAAACGCTCGGCTTCGTCAATCACCTCCGGCAATGTCCCCCGCAGGTCGGCCCGGTCCACAAAGTGCACCATCGTTGTCCCCTGGAAACGAGCGATCCGTACCTCGCTGTGGGGCAGGAAGGTCTGGGGATCCCGGCCGAAGAAGAGAATGCCTGCCCTGGTGGGCACCAGTCGCCCGTCCCGTTCCACCAGCGCACCCAGACCGGTCAAGATGTTCGGTAACGGCGTCGCAGGGACTTCCAGCCCCCGCTTTTCCGCACGCCGGGCCAGGTACCAACGCACCTGGTCCTCATCTACGTCCGCCCACGTAGCACCTTCCACCGGCTGACGGTCGTACTCGGAACTGCGCCGCCCCAGAAGCAGGCGTTCGTACTCGTCGCGGTGCAACTGTACGGTAGTTCCCCCCACGCGCTTGTAGGCCCGTCCCCCAGCCAGGTGAGGCTTGTTTTCACTCTCGGCCACGGTGACGACGATCACTGTCTTGCCATTGACCTTCACGAACTCCACCGAGGGGTAGAGGACTGGGTCGGTGCTGGCCGTGACCTTGTTGACCAGTTGCTCCTTGCCGGTCTGGCTGGCCTCCACCCCTATGATCTCGCCCGACTGGCGCACGCCGAAGAGCACAGTCCCCCCTTCGGTGTTGGCAAAGGCGACCAGCGTGCGCACGGCGGTCTCCAGTTCGGCCAGCGACCGCTTGAACTCCAGTTGTTGTCCCTCACCTTGAGCAATGAGAGCCTGCAATTCCTCAATGGTCATCTTAACCTCTCGAGCTGCGTAGATTCGCTGCTGCAACTCCCCCACCACGCCCACCAATTCCTCCACGCCACCAAAGCGGTGGGCTGCGCCGATGATGTGGCCTTGTGGTCAAAGGGCAGGATGAATCCGCAAGAACCAAAACGTCAAAAAGCTTCTCCAAGAAGATCACCTTAAAGACGGTCAGAATGGCTATCAGCAGAACGGACAGGATAACCCGGCGAGAAGGGTTGGTCTTCATCCCAGCATCCGCATCAGGTTTTCCAACGTCAAGAGGTTTGGGTCAGCACCCGCCTCCAGGAAGGGACGCACATCGGCTACTACTTGCTCCCACAGAACGGCTTGCAGCCGGTGGCGGACGGTTTCCCGCCAGTTTTCCCTGGTCAGTGGTTCACCGACCCACCCCGTCTGCTGCCGGGCGTTGTTGAGCAAGGTCAGATTGGGCTCAGGCCAGTCGGGATCACTGAGGAACCACAACAGGTCATAGAGATCGCGCCCCTTGACATACGGCCGCTGCAGAATAGCGTGCAGTTTGCCCGCCAGCAACGAGGACCGGTCGTGGTGTTGCAGTTGCAGCGTCACGTGGCGGCGAACAACGGTGGTGGTCAGTCCTGCGCCAGCCGGCGGGTTCGTATCCACTTCGATCTTGACCGCCAGGCCCTCGTCCCGGTGCGGCGACAGGCCTAACTCGTAGAGCAGACCGGGAAAGCGGACGAACGCGTTGTGCACAGTCTTGTGGTCACTGATGTTCTTTCATAGCGTTTCGTACTCCAGCGCTTCAGCCTGGGCCAATTTCGCCACAAAAGCCGCCGCCCGACGCAGTTTTGGACTCCCGGTCAACTCGGCCTGGCGCTGTAACGCGCTCAGGTCCAGGCGATCCAGGTTTTGCAGGCGCAGTTCCTGCAAGTACTCTTGCGCATCCCCGCCCGGCTGCAAGTGGATCAGATCGAGCAGGGCTTTCCCCGGCGTAGCCACAAACGCCGCCTGATTACCGCCCACATCCACCAGCCGGTAGCCGCGTAGCATGTCGGCTTTGATGTGGCGGAATTCATAGACGCCCAGCGGCGTCTTCCAACGGGCCGGCCGGCCCGTGGTGACACTGGTGACCACGGGCACATACTCCGGGATCAGGTCATAGTGCGCCAGCGCCGACTGCAGACTGACGTAGGAGCCGCGCACCATGCGGTTGGCAACGAGGAAGGGGTGCGGCTTGACTTTCTGAAACGGCGGAGCTAGGGCGTAGAGGCCACGCCGCAATTGGTAGAGGCGCCCGGCCTTTGTCCAACGTGACAACTGCCGGCGTACGTCGGCTGGATCCGCATCGCCTGCCAGGAGCAACCCGGTCTCGAAAACGGGCTCATCGCCCACGATCTCGATCAAGCGCCCAAAATCCATACGAATATTATACCACAAATGGCATATTATTGCAACAGAAAGGGAGAGACGATCTGGCGGCGCATGCCTTGTCACCCCTTTGAGATGATGGGCGCTTGTCGGCTAATTGCAGACTTGCGCCCATCATCCTAGTTACTCGTTGTCCGTCACTCCTCCAGCTCGTAGAGCAAGTCGGTCAACTCGTCCAGCCATTCGTCCAGCTTGTCCTCATCCCCCAGGCGACGGGCCTCGTCAATCATCGCCAGGGCTTCGACCAGGTCTGCGACATCTTCAGGCTCCAGTTCGCCACGCTCCAGCAGCTTGCGCGCCCGGTCCACCAGGGCCTGGCTTCCTTCATCCAGGATCAGGGCTGGGGCGGCTTCCGCCAGCCATTTCTGGGCCTGGCTGATCTGCTCCTGGGTCAGCCGTTCCCGCGAGGCGGTCACCGTAATACCTGCCTCCTGCCCACTGCCCCGGTCGGTGGCCTTGACGTGCAAAATGCCGTTGACGTCCATGCTGAACCGAACGGTCACCCGGGCAAGCTCGCCTTTCTGCTCCGGCTTAAGGTCGGTGAACATGAAATCGCCCAGCAAGGTGTTCTTGCTGGCGATGGGCTGCTCGCCCTGGTAGACCTTTAGATGTACGGTGTCCTGGTCAGGGTAAACGGTGCTATAGACCTGTTCTTTGGTCACCGGAATGGTGGTATTGCGATGGATAATGACGTTGTAGCGGTCATCCACCCAGCCACGCCAGCTCCACTCGGCCACCTCGATGCCCAGGGAATAGGGGGTCACGTCCACCAGGATGGCCTCAATGGGCTGGCCAGCGATGATGGCCGCCTGGATACCGGCCCCCAGGGCCACCGCCTCGGAGGGATGCACTTCCTGGCGTGGCTCCACGCCGGTGGCGTCGGCCACCAGTTCCCACACAGCAGGGATGTATGTGGAACCACCAACCAGCAGCACTTTGTCCAGATCCTTGACGGTCATTTTGGCGTCGGTCAGGGACTGTTGAATCGAGGTGCGGGTGGAGCTGATCAGATTGTCAATCATTTCCTCAAATTCGTGGCGATTGACCTCGACCTCCAGGTGCAGCGGCTTGCCCCCTTTCTCCGCCAGGTACTCCTCACGCACCCAGGCAAAGGGATGGGAGGAAAGCTCGATCTTGGCTTTTTCGGCGGCGCGGACCAGGCGGGCCATGGCCCGGCGCTCGTTTCGCACATCCACACCGTGCTGCTTTTCAAAAGCCTGGCGCAGGTGCTCGGCCAGCAGGGCGTCGAAGTCGTCGCCGCCCAGCCGGGTGTTGCCGTGGCTGGCCCTCACCTCCACCACCCCGCTCACCAACTCCACCAATGACACGTCGAAGGTGCCGCCTCCCAGGTCGTAGACCAGCACCACCTGGTCTCCCTCCCGGTCCAGGCCGTAGGCCAGGGCAGCGGCCGTGGGCTCGTTGATGATGCGCATGACCTCCAAGCCGGCGATCTGGCCGGCGTCTTTGGTGGCCTGCCGGGCCGCGTCGGTGAAGTAGGCCGGCACGGTGATGACAGCTCTTTGGACCGAGTAACCCAGATTGACCTCGGCCACGCGCTTGAGCTCGCGCAGGATGAAGGCCGAGATCTCCTGGGGGGTGAAAGTGTGTTCGCCCAGGGTCACCGTTCGGTCGGTGCCCATGTCGCGCTTGATGGAGCGGACGGTGGATTCAGGGGCCAGCACCCATTGGTTGAGGGCCAGCGTGCCCACCAGCCACTCTCCCTGGAGCGACAAGCCCACTACGGAGGGCATAATTCGTTCCTGTTTATTGGGCAGGATAACCGGACGACCCTCTCGTTGCACTACGCTGACGGCCGAGAAGGTGGTGCCCAGGTCAATGCCGATGATGGTGTTCTCGTTGCTCATAGTTTGTCTGTGTCCTCCTTCTCCTGTTGGATATTGGTTATTGGTCACTCGCTCTGTTTCTCACCACGACGACTTCGGCGTAGCGGAGGATGTGGTCGTTGGCGGCGTAGCCCCGCCGCTCTTCGGCGATGATCTGGCCGTCGGGCAGAGAGTGGTCTTCGACGGTGCCTACGGCGACGTGGCGGTAGGGGTCGAAGGGCTGGCCGACGGTGGGAACCGGTTGGATGCCAGCCTCGTTTAGGACGGCCAGCAGACGATCTCGCAACAGGCGTTGGCCGTCGAGCCAGGCAGCAAGCAAAACTGCTGCCTGAGAGTCGTTGTGGGAACCGGCGTGCAGACTTTCGACCTGGCGCTCGCCGCTCTCCAGGCCAGCCTCCAGCCCATCGAGCACGGGCAGCAGGGCCTTCAGGATGCTCAGCCGAGCCTTTTGGATGGTTTCTTGCTGGGCAGCTTCCTGGTGCGCCATGGCCGACTGGAGGGTTTCCAGGGTAGCTTGCAGTCGCTCGGCCTGGGCCTGGGCCAGGGTGTTGGCTTTGTACTGCTCGCGGCCCACCTTGCTCAGTTGTTCCTCTAGCCTGGCAAAGCCATTGCCCGATAGATCATTCAGGCGCGAGGCCAAATCGGAGATCGTTTCCCAAACGTGTCGTTTATGACTCATGTTTACAGGCGCACGGGTTTATAGTCGTCGCGAAAGTTGTCGCGAGTCAGGTCGGTAAAGGCTTTGGCCGCGGTCAGCACTTCCTGGGGAAGCAGGCGCAAGTCAAAGCGGGCCGGCTGTTGGCGTTTGGGCGGCTCCCAGGGTGGCGGGGCCTGCAAGAGATAGAGATCGGTCACCGTCCGCTGCTCGGCACTGCGCAACTGCTCGTAGGCGGCGCGGATGGCCTTGAATGTCTCTGGGTCGGTCTCGGGCGGGTGTTCGCGCACCTTGCGGAAATAGGCGCGGCGGATCTCTTCGTGGCTGGCGCCCCGTTTCAGGCCCAGCACGCTGTAAGGATCACCATTATTCGTCGTCGTAATCGTCATCAAACATCTCCATGTCTAGGTCACCAAACATTCCGAAGGGACTATACCCTTGCTCGAGCATTTCAATAGCCCGTTCGAAGGTTTGGCGGGCCAGTTCGACGGCCCGGAGCAGTTCTTCATCGCCGGTCCGGCGGGCGGTTCGGCGTGCCTGCCGCCAGTGGCGCCTGGCCTCACGCATTTCCATGGCCGCGGCGTAGCTGGCGCCGATATGCAAGTTGGCCAAGCCGTGCTCAGGGTCCAGACGCAGTGCCTGCTGAAGGTAGGCCATGGCCTGGCCTTCGTTTTTACGGTCGAGGTAAAAGAGAGCGATGTGCACCAGGCCGTCGGGATCGCCCTCGGCCATCTGCTCGGCACGCCGCACATAGTCGTTGGCTATCTTGGTCTGGCGGCGCCGGAAGCAGCAGTGCGCCAGATCCAGGTAGAACATAGCCGGCAAGTGGCCGGTCGGCTGTTGCGGCCCAGCCAGTTCCTCCGCCTGGGTGATGACCCATTCGGCGTCGTCGGGGCGGTTGGCGATGTGGCAAGCATCCACAGCGATGTGATAGACGTCCAGATCGGCAGGGTCCAGAGCAAGGGCCCGATTCATTTCTCGGCGAGCGGCGTCCGGATCGTTCTTGTAGAAGTAGCATTCGGCCAGCGAGATGTATAGATAGGGCTCGTCGGGCATGTACGTCAGGGCCTCGCGGTAGGATCCGAGGGCTTTGTCAAAGTCCCCAAAACGGCAGAGGCGATCCCCCTCCTGGTGCAGGAGTTCGACCAGGTGCTCCCGGGCTTCCAGGTGATTCGGGTCGAGTTCCAAGACCTTTTTCCAGGTCTGTCGGGCGCGGTACAGGTAGCCGTACCCTTCGTCCAGGCGAGCAGCACGAACCAGAGCGTTGAGGTTGTCCGGTTCCCGCTTTAGGATACGGTCCACCTCGTTGCTGGCTGCGCCCCAGCGCTCGCTGGCTACCAGGGTGTCTACCAGTTCCAGGCGCAGGTCGTTGTTGCTGGGATCGTTCTTGACGGCGTTGCGCAACGTCGTGATGGCTTCATCTACGTTACCGACCCGATGGTAACATTCGGCCACGTGCCCCCACAACAGGGCGACCTGCTGAGGGGTAAGGGCATCCGGTGCGTCGGCCTTGCGCGGGCGGCGACGGATGACTTCGCGCCACAGTTCAGCCGCTTCCGAGAAACGTTCTGTTTTTTCGTAAGCCAGGGCCAGGTTCTGGAGCAGGGCGCGGCTATTCTCGCCCAACTCCCTGGCCTTTTTCCAATGCTCAAGGGCCTGGCTCCAACGGGCGGCCTGAGCTTCAGCGTGGCCGGCGTGAAAATGGGCGGCGGCCGCCAGGTTCCTCAGATTGCCATCGGCGGGCCGTAGGTTGAGAGCCGTGTCAGCCAAAGCCGCAGCCTCGGCCCATTGCTCATCGGCCAGGGCCTGTTCGGCGCTGGTGTAGTAAAGCTGATATGAATTCTCGCGGAAAGTCGGGGTGTCCAGTCCCAGGCGGCGGGCCGATTCCCAATGGGCCAGAGCTTCAGTCGGCCGATGGTGGCGCAAGGCATCCAGTCCTAGAGTGTACACCACGATGGCCCGCACCGCCGCAGGTTGGCTGTCGTCTTGAGCGATGCTTTGCAGTATGCTGTGAGCGCTGTCGTCCCCGGATTCAAGGGCAGCCAACTCTTGCCACAACCTTGTGTTGAGCCCTGTCGAAACAAGGGAAACAGGCGTGGCCCTCGCGGGTTCGGCGACTCCTGTAGTGAGCGTAGCGAATCTAACCGGCCGGCCAAGCACCAAGCTAACCAGCAGGCTGAGCTCCGTCTGTCGCTCGGAGGACAGCGCCTTCCAGGCTGCCTCCTGGGTAGGATCTTTGCCCTGCTCTAGCGAGGCTAAGATAGCCAGTTCGGCGGCGCGGGTACAAGCGGGGTCGGCATCCAGGGCCAGGCGGTAGGCGGTGATGGCGGTGCCCAGGTTGTCTTGATGGTGATGGGCCAGGCCCAGGTGATAGGCATAGCATGGATCGCCAGGAGCCAGGCGGGCTGCCTCGTTCAAATCGGACAGGCCGGCCTCGTACTGATGCTGGTGATAGAACCTGAGCAGGCCACGGCGGAAATAGACCTCGGCCATGGCTGCGGTCAGGGTTGCCGAGGGCTTTTCCTGGCGCGCCTGTTCCCAGGCGGCAAGGGCCTCGTCGTAATCGCCGCGGTGAAAGGCCTCCTTTCCCCGCACGATTGGATTGGCAACAGCTTTGCGCGCCCTAACTTTGGCTCGTCTGGATTGTTTTTTCTTGCCCACAGTTCGTTCGTTTCGACAGGCTCAACACAAGCTTTTAGTACTCCACCCGCTTCCCGGTCAGCCTGGACGCAAGCGCTTCGAAAATGGCGATGACGATTATGAAAATGGCATCCACCACGATGGTCAGGCTAAAGGCATAAGCCAGATAGCTCAGGCCGGTCAAAGAAGCATTCGCCAGCACCTCTGGCACCTGGCGCACCCAGCCGGTTAAGCAAAAGAAGAGGGCCACCAGGCCCATGAACAGGAGAACCGACCTCCAGGGCTCCCGATCGGTCTCGCTGGGCAGCATGGCATTGGATATGGCGAAGATGAGGTAGAGCCAAAGCCAGAAATCGGGCGCTCGAAGATGGACCAGGAAACTTTTCCAAACTGCCCCCCATTCCCCGCTAAGCAAGACCTCTCCCAGGTCGCCCAGGCCCAGGATCAATTGACCGATGATTAGGATAGCTAAGCTGCCAGTGATGAGAGGGGCCAAACCGATCAGGCTGGCACGAAAGGGATCGGTACGGGCTACGGTGACCGATCCCAGGCGCATTTGATTCCCGCGCCTCCTGGAAGGCCCGAAGGATATCTTTCCCGTTCGTACGCCCAGCAGATTGGCCGCCAGCCAATGGCTCAACTCATG
>CAYUPJ010000067.1:0-19497 GCA_964446635.1 uncultured Anaerolineae bacterium | reverse complement strand
GGGGCACCCGCATGGAGCACGAGACGGAGTTTCGGCCCAAGCCGCTGGTGCCCATTGGCGACAAGCCCATCCTATGGCACATCATGAAGATCTACGCTCACCACGGCTACCAGGATTTCGTGCTGTGTCTGGGCTACAAGGGCGAGATGATCAGGCGCTACTTCCTCGACTACGAGTGCATGACCAGGGACTTCACCATCACCCTGGGAGCCGAGCGAGAACTCGCCTTTCATAACGCTCACGGCGAGGAGGACTTCACCGTCACCCTGGCCGATACCGGCCTGGAGACCCACACCGGCGGCCGCATCAAGCGCATCGAGAAGTACATCCAGGAGGACGCCTTCTTCGCCAGCTACGGCGACGGCGTGGCCAACATAGACCTCGCCGCCTTGCTGAGGTTCCACAAGGAGAAGGGGAAAATCGCCACCGTGACCGGGGTACACCCCTTCTCTCGTTTCGGGGTGGTACAGACCGATGGCCAGGGCCTGGTCACCGCCTTCAAAGAGAAGCCTCAGGTGAACGGCCTGGTCAGCGGCGGCTTCTTCGTCTTCAACCGAGAGGTGTTCGACTACCTTAATGAGAACAGCGTCCTGGAAAAGGAGCCCCTAGAGCAATTGGCCGCCGATAGGCAACTGGCCGTCTATCGTCACGACGGCTTCTGGCAGTGCATGGACACACGGACCGATCTGCGCATTTTGAACGAGCTGTGGGCTTCAGGCAACGCGCCGTGGAAGATTTGGGAATGACACAGACAAGATTCCCTTGGCAGGATAGAAACACCTTCATCACCGGCTGCACGGGCATCCTGGGGTCTTGGCTGACCATGGCCCTGGTTGACCGAGGGGCCAACGTGGTGGGGCTGATCTTCGACGAGGATTCCCGCTCACAACTCGTGCGCTCAGGATACGACAGGCGCATCATCCGCGTGCGCGGCTCGGTGACCGACTACGCCTTGATGGAGCGAGTCCTCAACGAATACGAAGTTGACACCTGCTTCCACCTGGCGGCCCAGGCCCTGGTCACCGTTGCCAACTGCGCTCCGCTGTCCACCTTCGAGACCAACATCAAGGGCACGTGGACGGTGCTGGAGGCTGCCCGCCGCTGCCCAACCCTCACGCGGTTGGTCATCGCCTCCAGCGATAAGGCTTATGGCGAGCACAAGGAATTACCCTACAGCGAGAACGCCCCGCTACAGGGGCGGCATCCCTACGACGTCTCCAAGTCGTGCGCCGATCTCATCGCCCTGGCCTACGCCGAGACCTATGGCCTGCCGCTGGGCATCACCCGCTGCGGGAACATCTACGGCGGCGGCGACCTGCACTGGGATCGGGTGGTGCCGGGCACCATGCGCTCGGTGCTCCACGGTGGACGCCTCATCGTGCGCAGCGACGGCACACCCACGCGCGATTACCTCTACGTCGAGGACATCGTCAGCGCCTACATCCTGCTGGCCGAGCGCCTGGACGATCCGGCCATCCGGGGACAGGCTTTCAACTTCGGCCTCAACGACCCTAAGACCGTGCTGGAGGTGGTCGAGGCCATCCTTGAAGTAGCCGGCCACCCGGACCTGGAGCCCATCATCCTTAACCAGCCCCTCCACGAGATACGTCATCAGTACCTCAGCAGCGAGAAGGCCAGGCGGCTGCTGGGTTGGGAGCCGCAGTGGACGTTGGAGGCCGGTTTGCGGGCGACCCTGGCCTGGTATCGGGAGTTCTTTGCTGAGGAGAGGAGAACATAGGATGGCTGAAGAAAAGGAGTTGAAAGAAGCACAAGTAGCTTACGGCGCTGCGCCCGAAGACGTGGTAGAGCCGATCATCCTCAAACGAGATGGGCAACCGGTATTTGCAGTGATCCCCTTCGAGGAGTATCGGCGACTGCGGGATATAGCAGAACGCGAACGGGTTGAAGCGGAGACTAGATGGAAGGAACGCTTTGACCGCCTTTTAGCAGAGGTTCACAGCCAAACGGCCCAGTACTCGTCCGACGAAATTGAGGCGGAGATCACGGCTGCCTTCAACGAGGTGCGAAAAGCTCATTATGGAAATCGTAGAGCTGATTGATACTAACGTAGCTGTTCAAGGCTCGCTCGGCCATGAAGTGGCCGAGCTACAGAGCAGCGCCTGATGAATCAGGCTAAAGAATCCCGTTTACGGGATGGAAGCTCCGTAGCACGGCGACTTCATCGCCGTGCGGTCGCTGGGAGGGGGTGGACGATACTGCAAGGCATCCGCGTTCTGGTCACCGGCGCCACCGGCTTCATCGGCTCGCACCTGGCCGAGCGGCTGGTTGCCGAAGGAGCCGAGGTCACACTGGCCGTCGAGACTGGGGCGAGCCAAGCCAACATCGCGAGCATCTTGGACAAGGTGCGCGTCCATGAGGTTGACCTCCGTGAGGGCCAGACAGTGCGGCAGTTGGTGCGCGAATGTCTGCCCTCCAAGGTCTACCACCTGGCCGCCGTTGGTGTCACCGAGCCTGGCGTAGATCCAAGGCTCGCCGTGCAGGTCAACGTGGTGGGGACGCTGAACCTCCTGGAGGCGCTCCGGGAGACGGACTGCGATTGCTTTGTCAACACCGGCACCTGCTACGAGTACGGCCACAACAACCCACCCATGCGTGAGGATCAGACAGTTGACCCCATCAACGCCTACGCCACCTCCAAGTCGGCGGCCTGGCTTTTTTGCAACATGTACCACAGGACACATGGCTACCCCATCGTCACCGTGCGGCCCTTCACCGTCTACGGGCCGCGCCAGAGCGAACGAGCCCTCATCCCCCAGACGATTATCTCTGCCCTACGAGGGGAAGACTTTGAGATGACCGGAGGGGAGCAAACCCGCGACTTCACCTACGTTGACGACGTAGTCGAGGGCTACATCAGGGCCTCCCTCTCGGAAAAGGCCATCGGACAGACCGTCAACCTGGGCACGGGGGAAGAGCGTCCTATCAAGGATGTGATACTAAAGGTGCTAGAGTTGATGGGCCATCCTGTGAAGCCCCTGATCGGAGCGCTGCCCTACCGTCCCAGGGAGATGTGGCGACTCTACTCCGACCGCAGCAAGGCTAGGGAGCTGCTGGGCTGGCAGCCGCAAGTGAGCCTGGAAGATGGGCTGAGAAAGACCATTGCCTGGTACAGCGAACAGTTCAAAGCGGGAGCTTTCCATGAGTGATGCTGATGCTCTCAAGCGCGAGATCTTCGAGAAGATAGCAGAATTCTACAGCCTGAAACACGGGGAGCGACCTTTCATCCCAGGCCAAACCAAAATTCATTACGCGGGGCGAGTGTACGACGAGCAGGAGATGATGGCCATGGTGGACGCTGTGTTGGAGTTCTGGCTGACCATGGGGCGCTACGCCGAGGAATTCGAGGAGGAACTGGGCAAGTTCCTGGGCGTGTCGGAGGTTGTCTTTGTGAACTCCGGCTCCTCGGCCAACCTCCTGGCCGTGGCGACGCTTTGCTCCAAGGAGCTGGAGGGACATCTAGAACAAGGTGCCGAGGTCGTTACCCCCGCGGTCACTTTCCCCACCACCGTTGCCCCCTTGATTCAAAACGGCCTGCTCCCCGTTTTCGCAGACTGCGAGCTAGGTACCTACAACCTCAATGTCTCCGCTTTGGAAAAGGCTATCTCCGAGAGGACCAAGGCTATCTTTGTGCCCCACACCCTGGGCAACCCCTGTGAGATGGATGAGATCATGAGGCTGGCCGAAAAATGGAGCCTCTTCGTCATCGAGGATGCGTGCGACGCCCTGGGTTCGCGCCTCGATGGCCGGCACGTGGGCACCTTTGGCCATCTGGGCACGCTGAGCTTCTACCCGGCCCATCACATCACCACCGGAGAAGGGGGCGCGGTCATCACCAACGACCAGAAACTGGCCAGGATCGCCCGCTCCATCCGAGACTGGGGCCGCGCCTGCTGGTGCAGGTACAACACCGTGGATCCTAATGGTGCTTGCGGACGACGCTTTGAGTGGGAGATACCCGGCCTGCCCGACACGTACGACCACCGCTACCTCTACACCAACGTCGGCTACAACCTCAGGCCCACCGATATCCAGGCGGCTCTGGGGACTGTCCAACTAGAGAAGCTGCCAGGTTTCATAGAGAAGCGGAAACACAACTTCCAGAGGCTGTTCGAAGGATTGAAGCGGTACGAAGACCATCTCATCCTCCCGCGCTGGAGCGAGCGGGCCGACGTGTCCTGGTTTGCCTTTCCTATCACTGTCAGGCCCGACGCCCCGTTTAGCCGCCAGGAGTTGGTGCGCTGGCTTGAGGATGCTCGCATCGAGACCAGGCTCCTGTTCGCGGGCAACATCCTCCAGCAGCCCGGCTATCGAGACATGAAATGCAAGCCGGTCGGGAAACTGGAGAACTCCGATCTGGTGATGCGGAACTCCTTCTTCATCGGGGTGTATCCGGGGCTGGACGATGCGCGGATAGACTACGTGCTAGATAGGTTCGAGGAGTTCTTTAATTCGTAAATCCGTAAACTCGTAAATTCGTAAATTCGTCAACTGGTCTACGAATCTACGAATATACGACTCTACCAATCTACCAACCTAGGAGCACCGTGAAACTATCCGTCATCATGCCCGCTTACAACGAAAAGGACACCATCCTGACTGCCCTGGAGAGAGTGAAGGCGGTGGAGATGGAAAAGGAGATCATCATCGTGGACAACTGCTCGACCGATGGGACGCGGGAGTTGCTGCAGCAGATCAACGATGACGACATCCGCATCATCTTTCAGCCAGAGAACTATGGCAAGGGAACCTCCATCAGGACAGCTATCCCCTACTGCACGGGCGACTACACCATCATCCAGGATGCCGATCTGGAGTACGATCCCCAGGACTGGCACAAACTCGTTGATCCGGCCCTGGAGAAGGACCTGGACGCCGTTTACGGTTCCCGTGTGCTGGGCGGTCCCAAGGCCATCTATAGCCACTACTATTGGGGGGTGCGCTTCCTGACGTTTTTGATTAACCTGTTATTCGGAGCCAACCTGACCGACGCGGCCACAGCCTGCAAGATGGTGCGAACGAGTGTGCTCCAGGAGTTGAAGCTAACCTGTGCGGGTTTCGACCTGGACTTCGAGCTGACGGACAAACTCTGCAAGAACGGCTACCAGATCGTTGAGGTGCCCATTTCCTACCAACCAAGGTCCTTTGAGGAGGGGAAGAAGATCAGGGGCAAAGATGGATTGAAGGCCCTGTTCACGATCCTCAGGGACCGGTTCTTGGCCTGAAATCGTCGGATGGTCAGAGAGTCGTATATTCGCAGATTCGTAGATTCGTATATTCGTATAATTGAGCGGTTTGAGGATAAGGAGGAAATCCTGGCTTTCCTACAGCAGGATCGCCTCTACGCTGCCTACGCCATCGGCGACCTGGAGCCAAGCCTCTTTGCCCAGTGCCAGTGGTTCGGGGCCGAGCAGGATGGAAGAATGCAGGCTCTGGCCCTATTCTTCACCGGCCTCCAGCCTCCCGCCCTCTTCACCATGGGGGATACCGATGGCGTGGCCGCCATCCTGGATTCGGCCTTGCAGCCAAAGCGGGCCTACTTCATGAGCCGGGTGGAGCACCTGACAGTACTGGAGGCTTATTACGACCTGGCCCAGGTTCAGCACATGCTGCGCATGGTGATAGCTGCGGCGGACTTTCGTCCTGTCCTGAGCTCGCCGAATGGCCCCGTCCCTGGGCCTGTCATCCGACTGGACTCGGCTCACCTCGATCAACTGATAGCCCTCTATCGCCGGGAGGAAGATTCGGCCTTCGCGCCCTATCAACTGCGCGACGGCGTTTTCTACGGCATCGAGGTCAGCAGGCAGTTGGTCTCCGCGGCAGGCACCCACCTGGTCTCGCCGACCTTCGGCGTGGCCGCAGTGGGCAACATCTTCACCCACCCCAACTATCGGCGCCGAGGCTACGGCACCGCCTGCACCAGCCACGTGGTGGAAAAGCTCTTAACTCAAGGCTTCGACGTCGTTCTCAACGTGAATGAGACGAACGCTAAAGCCATCAGAATCTACGAGAAATTAGGCTTCCGCACACATTGCCCCTTCATCGAAGTCCTGGGCCATCGCAAATAACAAATATCCAATCACGTAACTACTCAGGCTGTCATTGCGAGCGAAGCGAAGCAATCCCCCAGCCGCAAGGAGGAGATTGCTTCGTCGCAAAAAACGCTCCTCGCAATGACACGGGCTGAGCAGTTATCCAATCACAAACAACAAAGGAGGATCAAATGAGGAACATCATTCTAGAAAGTCTGAGCAGAATACCCGTTGGAGAACAGCGGGTGGAGCTGGTGGAGAGGAAAGGTGTTGGCCATCCCGACTCCATCTGCGATGCCATCATGGAGGCGATTTCGGTGGAGCTTTGCCGAGCGTACCTGGACACCTTCGGCCGCATCCTGCACCACAACATTGACAAGGGGCTCCTGGTAGCTGGCAGGACTACGCCCCGCTTAGGAGGAGGCACCGTCGAGGAGCCGATGCGGCTGGTGTTCGGCGACCGTGCTATCTACGAACTGCAGGGGAAGAGGATCCCGGTGGGCGACATCGCCGAGGCCACGGCCAAGGCCTGGCTGCGCGCCAATCTGCGTTTCGTGGACGTAGAAAAGCACATCGTCTTCCAGAACGAGATTAAGCCTGGATCGCCGGAGCTGACCGACATCTTCGAGCGGGAGGTCATCGGGGCCAACGACACCTCAGCGGGGGTGGGCTATGCACCCTTATCGGAGACCGAGGAGCTGGTGCTGGCCACCGAGCGCTACCTGAACTCCACGGCCTTCAAAGCCACCTATCCTGAGGTGGGCGAAGACATCAAGGTCATGGGTTATCGGCACGATCACGAACTGATCCTGACCATCGCCATAGCCTTCGTTGACCGCTTCATCCGTACCGAAGAAGCCTACTTCGAGCACAAGGCGGTTATCCAGGCTGATGTGGAGGATTTTGTGGCCCGGCGTGAGCGCGCTATCGAAGAAGTGACCGTGCACATCAACACCCTGGACGTGCCAGGCCGGGGTGAGGGCGGCATGTACCTGACTGTGCTGGGCACCTCGGCGGAGGGCGGCGATTGCGGCCAGGTAGGGCGAGGCAACAAGGTTAACGGCGTAATCGCCCTGAACCGTCCTACGACCACCGAGGCCGCAGCGGGGAAAAACCCCGTCAGCCACGTCGGCAAGATCTACAGCCTGCTCTCTCACAAAATCGCCGAGAAGGTCTACGACACCGTGCCGGGCGTCAGGGAGGTGTACATCTGGCTCTGCAGCCAAATCGGCCAGCCCATTGACCAGCCCCTGATCGCCTCGGCCCAGCTCATTTTAGAGCCCGGCCTGGAGCTAGAGGCCGTCCGCAGCGAGGTCGAAGCCGTAATCGAAAACGAGCTGGCCAACATCTACGACTTCACCGCCCGCCTGGCACAAGGGGAGTTCATGGTTTGGTGAGGGTCAGGCTAGCTTATGAGGGAGGAAAATGACAAACAAACTCTTGCCACAAGATACAGTTCAGAAAAAGAGGGGAGATGTACCATGACAATCCTCACTCGAATCAAACGCTGGCAGCACTATATGCTCGGTCGCGTTATGATCGGTAGCCTGATCGCCATCGCGTTGGTGCTGCTACTATTCAGTGGCACACCTGACTCCAGCGCTGGCAGCCTGCCAGCGGAGACCTTGACCGCACCCAAGACTACGGCCACACCAATGGGACAGGAAGGCACAGTTGCCCCACCCGTTCCTACCGACGGCTCTACCCTCCCCCTCGCCGATTGTGTCCGCGACCCGGAGGGAATCTCTGCTGATCAAGTCAGTACGGCGGTGGCGCCTGCTACCCTTTGGAAGTGGCAGTACGGTGTGCAGTCTATGCACGCAGTGCACTTCAACGACACCAACGAGGGGTGGGCCGTCGGTGATTGGGGCCTCATCGTTCACACCACTGACGGTGGGCAATCCTGGGAACGCCAGGAGTCAGGGGTCGCCAACTGGCTTAGGAGTGTTCAGTTCGTAGACGCCAACACCGGTTGGGCCATTGGATCGGCAGGCACCATCCTGCACACCGCTGACGGCGGCCTCACCTGGAGTATCCAGAACAGCCCTTTAGCAGTGGATTTGTGTGGGTTGTCCTTTGTGGACAGTCAGAGAGGCTGGATCGGCCTTCCCGACGGCGTGTTGCGAACCACTGATGGGGGTGCCACCTGGGTCAAGGTTGGCAGTGGTGTGTCAGACCAAGTTCTGGACATCCAGTTTCTTGATGAGAACAACGGTGTTCTCATCAGCAACTCCGGCAGTCCAAGCGGTGGTCACATCCTGCGCACCACCGATGGGGGTGTCACTTGGATACCAACTACCTGTAGCCGTCCCGGCTCCATCTTTCCGTGCGAGAAACATTTCCAGACCCTCCACTTCCCCACCCGCACTTTTGGCGTCGCCGTTGGTGGATGGGTCAACCCGCAGTTCTACCTCACCAACGACGGCGGCGCAAGTTGGGTCCAGCAAGAAACTGACATCACATTTGCCGTGCCAGAGTCCGTCTACTTTCTCGATGAAAACAATGGATGGGCTGTGGGGTATTACCAATGTGGGTATCTGCGCACAACCGACGGAGGGCGTACCTGGACTAAGCTTGACGACCTTTGCGCTGGTGATATCCAGTTCGTTACTGCCAACACGGGGTTCGTGGCAGGTCGGGGACTTGGTATCCACTTGAGCACGGATGGCGGGTATACCTGGTCCAACCCGGATTGCTTCGACGACGCCAGGCTGTACGGTGTCAGTTTCGTGAATAGCAGCGAAGGCTGGGTCGTCGGTGGTAAGCCGTATCCCTGGTATCCTGACACCGAGGGGAAAATCTTACACACTGCGGACGGTGGCCAGACCTGGGAGGTACAACAAGATTACGATTCGTGCTTGATGGCTGTCCATTTCGTTAGTAGGCTGCACGGGTGGGCAGTCGGCGAGAATGGTGGAATCCTTACCACTATCAATGGAGGGGGCACCTGGACTGCGCAAACTGCTGGAACTAACTACATCCTCCATGGTGTAGATTTTGTGGATGATTCCTACGGCTGGATCGCTGGAGCGGAATCTACTGATAGCTATGGCGATGGTAGAGTCTGGCGGACGACCGACGGAGGCGCCCATTGGGCACAATCAGGCTATTTCGAGGGGTGGGATAACTACGGCAAATACAGCGTTGATTTCGTTGACCGCAGCATCGGCTATGTTGCCGGCGCGGAGGAGGGAAAGGGCAGCGTTCACAAGTCAATCGATGGCGGTCAGACGTGGGCCGAGAAGCCCCTGGGCGGTGACTACCCGATTCTGCGTGGTCTGAACTTTATCAGCGCTAACGAGGGTTGGGTCGTAGGAGATGATGGCTTCATCGCCCACACCACCAACGGTGGTGACACTTGGGAGCTCCAGGCCAGCGGGACTGGAGGGGATCTCGACGCCGTCTCCTTTCTGGATAGCCAGAGAGGGTATGCAGTAGGAGCAGACCCCGCAACTGGTAATGTCACCCTAAAGACAACCAATGGCGGTCTGACATGGGTCGAGGAGACCACTGGGGTGTACCGTTGGAGTGGCATGCACGACATCGCCCTTCCTGATCTCTATCATGCCTGGATTGTGGGCGATTATAGCCTGATCATATCCTACACGGATCCGAACATACCACCGCCTACCCCGACGCCCACTCGAACCAGCACACCTACATCCACCAGCACACCGACGGCGACGCCCACACCAACCTCAACTCCTACGCCTACCGCTACCCCTCCCTGGAAACTATATCTGCCGCTGATCCTTAAGAAGACACCATGACACCCCAAGGAAGGAGAAGAATGACTGACAACAATCACGACGTTAAGGACCTGTCCCTGGCCACCAAAGGCCGATTCAGGATCGAGTGGGCGGAGCAGGAGATGCCGGTGCTGCGGTTGATCCGGGAGCGCTTCGCCAGGGAGAGACCCCTCAAAGGGATCAGGATCGCGGCCTGCCTCCACGTGACCTCGGAGACGGCGAACCTGGTCCACACCCTCCAGGAGGGCGGAGCCGACGTGCGCCTCTGCGCCTCCAACCCCCTCTCCACCCAGGACGACGTGGCGGCCTCGATCGTGGCCAACTTCGAGATCCCCGTCTTCGCTATCAAGCACGAGGACAACGAGACCTACTATCAACACATCAACGCCACCCTGGATCACGTCCCCCACATCACCATGGACGACGGGGCGGACTTGGTCTCCACCCTGCACAAAGGACGAGCCGATCTCATCGAGAACATCATCGGCGGCACCGAGGAGACGACCACCGGCGTCATCCGCCTGCGAGCCATGGCCGCCGATGGCGCGCTGCGCTACCCCATCATCGCCGTCAACGACGCGGATACGAAACACCTCTTCGACAACCGCTACGGCACCGGTCAATCTACCATAGATGGCATCCTGCGGGCCACCAATTTCCTGCTAGCCGGCCGGAACTTCGTGGTGGGCGGCTACGGCTGGTGTGCGCGGGGCATCGCCATGCGGGCGCGAGGCATGGGGGCTAACGTTATCGTCACCGAGGTGAACCCCCTGCGCGCCCTGGAGGCGGTGATGGATGGCTTCCGCGTGATGCCCATGATCGAAGCGGCCAGGATCGGCGACGTCTTCGTCACCTCCACCGGCGACGTCAACGTCATTGACAGACAGCACATGGAAGTCATGAAGGACGGGGCGATCCTGGCCAACTCCGGCCACTTCAACGTGGAGATCAACATCCCGGCCCTGGAGGAGATGGCTGTGGAGGTGCGGCCCGTGCGCGATTCCGTTGATCAGTACGTCCTGGCGGACGGGCGGCGCATCAACCTGTTGGCAGAAGGGCGACTGGTCAACCTGGCGGCAGCGGAGGGGCACCCGGCCAGCGTGATGGACATGAGCTTCGCCAACCAGTCCCTGGCCGTGGAGTATATGGTCCAGCATGGCCGGGAGCTGGAGAAAAAAGTGTACAGTGTGCCCCAGGAGATAGACCGGCAGATCGCCCGCCTGAAACTTGCTAGCATGGGCATCGAAATTGATACGCTGACAGAGGAGCAGGAGAAGTACCTGCGGTCGTGGGAAGAAGGGACATAAACAGAAGGTATGGATATCCAAAACCTGCGTTGGTGGGGCTGGGGTACGCTGGACCAGTCCTTTGATTTGGAAGGCCGCGCCGCCTTCTGGCCCGGGCTGGAGCGGATGCTGGAGTTGCCCAAGGATCGGGAGCTGCGCCCACCGGTCCGCCTGGAGGAGATCGTCCTGCGGCCCACCCGGCTCGACGACCACCCTTCGACGAGCTCAGGGCAGCGCCTGCTGACCTCACTGCGCGAGCTGCTGGGCGACGAAGCCGTCTTCACCGACCACCGCACCCGCGTCGAGCACGCCTACGGCAAGAGTTACCGTGACCTGATCCGCCTGCGCGCGGGCTACGTTCCCCACCCGCCCGACGCCGTGGTCTACCCCACCGAGGAGGGCCAGGTGGCCGTGCTGCTGGCCTGGGCCGCCGATAGCGACATCGCCATCATCCCCTTTGGCGGCGGCAGCTCGGTGCTGGGCGGCATTGAGCCCCCACCGGGCGACCGCCTGTGCATCACCCTCGACCTGGCCCGAATGGACTGCGTGCTGTCGCTGGATCCGGTCTCCCGCACCGCCCGTATCCAGGCCGGCGCGACGGGCCCAGAAGTGGAGGCCCAACTGAACGCGCAGGGCTTCACCCTGGGCCACTTCCCTCAGTCCTTCGAGTTCTCCACCCTGGGGGGATGGATCGTCACCCGCGCCGCCGGGCAGAACTCCACCGGCTACGGCAAGATCGAACACATGACCCAGGCCGTGCGCGTGGTCACCCCGGTCGGCATCGTGGAGACCAAGGACACGCCTGCCACTGCCGCCGGCCCCAGCGTTCTGGGGTTGGTGATGGGCTCTGAGGGCACCTACGGCGTGCTGACCGAGGCCACCATGCGCCTCCATCCCCTGCCAGAGGTGCAGGATTACCGAGGGCTGTTCTTCCGCACTTTCGATGACGGGTTGGCCGCCTTCCGTGACCTGCTGCAGCGTGGCCTGCACCCCGCCATCGTCCGCCTCTCCGACCCGCCCGAGACCACCGCCTACGTGCTGATGTCCCACCAGCACCACGGCCTGCGCGCGCTGTTCGACAAGGCACTGGCCCGGTACCTGGGATTTCGCGGCTACGGGCTCGACGACAGTTGCCTGATGATCCTGGGCTTCGACGACGATCGCGACGAGCTGGAGGATCGCTGGAATCGGGCGCTGGAGGTCTGCCGGGACCATCGGGGGCTGCACCTGGGCCGTAGCATCGGTCGCTCGTGGAAGCGCGACCGCTTCGCCCAACCCTACCTGCGCGATGACCTGCTGGAGAACGGCGTGCTGGTAGATACCCTGGAGACCGCTACCGCCTGGTCGAACCTGATGTCGGTCTACCAGGCCATGACCGCCGCGATGAAAAACGCCATCGCCGCCACCGGCGGTGGTCCCGGCGCCGTGCTGACCCACGTCTCCCACGCCTACCCGTACGGCGCGTAGCTCTACTCCACCTTCCTGGGACGCCAGGTCTCGTCCGACCCGCTGGAGAACCAGGAGCAGTGGCGCACCATCAAGCGCGAGACGACAGAGGCCATCCTGGCCGCTGGCGGGACCCTCTCCCACCACCACGGCGTGGGGCGAGATCACGCGCCCTGGCTGGAGGAAGAAATCGGCCCGCTGGCCATGCAGGCGCTTCGTGCCCTGAAGCAGACCCTTGATCCAGCCGGCATTATGAATCCCGGAGTGCTATTAAAACGTGAAACGTGAAACGTCAACAGCAATTCACGTTTTACGTTTTACGTTTCACGAGCTCATGGGGTTCTTCCGCAACGTGCAAAACCACCGTTGGCTGCACCCGGACGAGGTGAAGCGACGCGAGCCCCTGGTGGCCGGCCGTGGACTACTGGGCGCGGCCCGCTTCTACGATGCCCGGGTGGATGACGCGCGGCTCACCCTGACCACGGCCAAAGCAGCCCACATCCACGGCGCCCTGCTGGCCAACTACGCCCGGGCCGTCGGCCTGCTCAAGGCCGGGGGGCATGTCGTCGGTGCTCAAGTTGTAGACGATAGGGCCGGGCGCGAGATCGAGGTGCGCGCCCGCGTGGTCATCAATGCCACCGGCGTGTGGGTGGATGAGGTGCGCGAGCTGGACGAGCACTTCAAGGGCCGCATGAGCCGCCCTACCAAGGGCATCCATCTGGTCATCCCCCGCGCCAGGCTCACCAGCCAGCACGCCGTGGCTTTCGACGTGCCGCGTGACGGGCGCCACGTCTTTCTGATTCCGTGGGGCGACTTCGCTCTCATTGGCACCACCGATACCGACTACGCCGGCCCGCTCAACGCCCCTGCGGCCACCCGCGAGGATGTGGAGTATCTGCTGGAGGGAGTCCAGCATACCTTCCCTGGGGCCCAGATGAAGCCGGATGACGTGATCAGCACCTTCGCCGGATTGCGGCCACTGCTCTTCGCCGAGGGCGGGACCTACGCCCTTTCGCGTGAGCACGAGATCGTGGAGAGTCCCTCAGGATTGATCACCATCACTGGCGGCAAGCTGACCACCCACCGGCTGATGGCCAAGCAGCTCACCGATCGCGCCGAGAAGCGGCTGGCTGAGGAATTCGGCGTGGACCCACAGGGCGATTGCCACACCAAAGAGCCGCTGCTTGGCGCACAATTCGGCCAGGCGCAGGTAGCGGGGCAGGATGAGCAGGTGTCCCGTCACCTGATGGAGACCTACGGCTCCGATGCGGCCTGGATAGCGGGCTGCGCCGAAGGCACCGTCGCCCTGGGCCAGCGCATCGTGCCTGGCCTGCCCTACCTGATGGCCGAGGTCGCCTACGCCGTGCAGCACGAGATGGCCCTCACCCTATCCGATGTCCTCATCCGCCGCACCCACGTGATCTACGAAGTGCGCGACGGTGGCCTGCCCCGCGCTCCGGCCGTCGCCGACCTGATGGCCGAGCGTCTGGGCTGGGACGAGGCGGAAAGAGACCGCCAGGTGGCCGAGTACGAGCGCCAGGTAGCCCTCACCCAGGCCTGGCGGGAAACGTGAAAACGTGAAACGTGAAAAGGTATTGCGTAAAGCAACCGCCATAGCTTGCGCCAACATCGCTTTCATCAAGTTCTGGGGCAAGCGGGACGCGGAACTGAATTTGCCCGCTAACTCCTCGCTCTCCATGAACCTGGACCGGCTCACCACGGTCACCACGGTCGAGTTCTCCGCCGATTACGCCGATGATCTGGTCATCCTCGACGGGCGGGAAGCACGAGGTGGATCGAGGCAGAGAATTGTGGCTCACCTGGACCGGGTGAGAGCGATGGCAGGGCTGGGAGCCAGGGCCAGGGTGATCTCCGAGAACAGCTTTCCCACGGACGCGGGCCTGGCTTCCTCGGCCTCAGGCTTCGCCGCCCTGTCGCTAGCAGCGAGCAGCGCGGCGGGACTGGAGTTGAGCCCGCGGGAGCTCTCGATCCTGGCCCGCTTCGGCTCCGGCTCGGCCTGTCGGTCCATACCTGGGGGATTTTGCGAATGGGAGGCGGGAACTTCCAGCGAGGAATCCTTCGCCAGGCAGCTCGCCCCACCGGAGCATTGGGACCTGCGAGACGTCATCGCCATCGTCAGCCGCGCCCACAAACAGGTCGGGTCTACCGAGGGACACGCCCTTGCCCCCAGCAGCCCCTTCCATCAAGCCCGCCTGGCCAGTGTAGCGTATTGCCTGCCCCAGGCGAGAGCGGCCTTGCTGGAGAAGGATGTTGCTACCCTGGGTCGCCTCATAGAAGAGGACGCGGTGTCCATGCACGTGGTGATGATGACCTCGCGACCGCCCATCTACTACTGGCTGCCAGGCTCCATCCAGTTGATTCACGAGGTACAGAGTTGGCGGGCTAAGGGACTGGAGGTCTACTTCACCCTCGATGCTGGCCCTAACGTCCACCTCATCTGTCAGGCCACCGCCCAGGCCGAGGTGGAAAAACGGCTCACAGACATCGAGGGGGTACTGGAGATCATCGTAAGCGGGCCCGGCCCAGGAGCTCGTCTGATAGAAACGTGAATTCATACAATTCATACTTGCCAGGTTAGTCCCAAGTGACTATAATTAAGTGAGCAGCACGACTCTTAATCGCCTCTTTGAGGAAGGAGTGCGGACGCAAGTCCGCCCCAGCAGTCTTGCGCCTGCACTCCTTTTATGATGTCATCGGAAGATAGGATAGCGAGATGTCTATTGTTGATGATACGCTGGAACTGACACCTGCCGGCATCCCAGTGAGCTTGCGACCGTTTTTCCAGGAGTACGTGTTGGAGAACCTCGATCCGGAGCGCAGCGCTTTTACGGTGATCGAGCGCTCGCTGGCCTGGGGTCGTCTGCCGGAGCTCCGTTGGCTCTTCGCTCGCTACGAGCCAGAACGGCTGGCCGAATGGGTGCGCCAGACAGGCTGGTACTGCCTGCCCCGACAACGACTGAAGTATTGGCTGTGCTTCTTTGAGATCACCGACTACCGCCGTGGGGAACGGATATGGCCACACTGACCACGCCGCGTTGGGAAGCTGTCACTCCAAGCGCGCGAGTTCTGCTCGCCGTCCTGGGTCAACTGCCCCTTCTGCGCCCGTTCTACCTTGGCGGCGGCACAGCGTTGGCCCTGCGGTTGGGGCATCGTATCTCGCAAGACCTGGACCTGTTTGCCAACATCGAGTCCCTGGATGACGATCTCCGCCGCAGCATTATAGAGGAGCTACGCCAGGGTCACGCGGTCAATGTATTGCGGGATTCGGTGTTCGGCCTGGTTCTCGAAGCAAACGGGCAAGCCATCAGCTTCTTCTCGTACGGCTATCCAATATTGGAACCTACAGACCTGGTGAGCGGCGTCCAGATCGCCGGCATACTTGACATCGGCCTCATGAAGATGGATGCCATCGCTGGTCGAGGCATGCGCAGGGATTTCTACGACCTGTACTTTATCGCTTCGCGGGTGTCGCTGGATGAGCTATTCGCTCAGAGCACCAAAAAGTACCCGACATCGCACGGCTTCGAAATGCGCGTCCTGGTTGCGCTGGTAGATTTCGATGTCGCTGACCAGCAGGACGAGCCAACGCTGCTGCTGCCTGCTGAATGGAGTGAGGTTAAGGCCTTTTTCATTACCGAAGCTCGCCAGTTAGGGCGAAGGTGGTTCGGTCTGCCCGACCTGGAAGGCACTTGAGGGAAAGGATACCTAAATCGTCATGACCATAATTGCTTTTCTGCTTGTTTTGAGTTTACTGGTGTTCGTCCACGAGCTAGGTCACTTCATGGTGGCCAAGTTAACCGGGATCAAGGTGGAGGAGTTTGGCCTCGGTTACCCACCACGCCTGCTCACCATCGCCCGACACGGTGACACCGAGTACACCATAAATGCCATCCCCTTCGGCGGCTTCGTGCGCATGCTGGGCGAGGAAGACCCCACCCACCCAGAGAGCTTCGCCGCCAAAAGCAAGTTAGTCCGCGCCAGCGCACTCCTGGCTGGGCCACTGATGAACATCGTTCTGGCCTTTCTTGTGCTCGTCGGCGTTGGCGTGGTTGGCTTCGACATTCCCATCGGATCGGTAGCTATCATTGAGGTTGCGCCCGACTCCCCAGCAGCGGAGGCAAACTTGCAGGAAGGTGACCTCATACTGAGCATTGACGGCGTGGCCGTTCGGAACACCTATGAGCTGAGCCGCTACACCAGAGAGAGGCTGGGGGAGGAAGCCACTCTCAGTATCAAGCGCGGTGAGAGAACCCTGCCCGTGAGCCTAACGCCACGGCGGGGGCCACCAGTTGGTGAAGGGCCTATGGGGGTGATGATTCAAACGGTTGACATTATGGGAACAGATAAGCTGCACTATTCCCTCTGGGAGGCAATCCCCACGGGGGCCAGGGCGACGGGCGATATGCTCTTGGCCATCTTCTCTGGAGTAGCGCGCATGATTCAGGGAGACATCGCCCCTGACCTCACGGGCCCGGTTGGAATAGCGGCCGCGACCGGCGAGATCGCCAAGGCCGGCCTGGTATACTTGATGCAATTCGCCGCTTTCCTCAGTGTCAACCTGGCCATCTTTAACCTGATCCCGTTCCCTGCCCTCGATGGCGGGCGTTTGGCGTTCATAGCCCTCGAAACCCTGCGCGGGGGCAAGAGGGTGTCCCCGGAAAAGGAGGGGCTCATTCACTTGGTGGGACTAGCCATCCTCATCGGCCTGATGCTAGTCGTTTCCTACCAAGACATCGTTCGCCTGCTGAGCGGCCAACCGGTTCTACCACCATAACGTGAGGCGTGAAACGTGAGGCGTGAAGAGCACTTCACGTTTCACGCCTCACGTTTCACGGTTAGGTCAAAAAGATGTCGAGTTTTGAGGAATTACTCCAGCAAATAGGCGACACAGCTAGTCGCCTCTCCATATCCAGCCTATACAACCTGTCAGGGATGGACAAGGCCGAGACATGCCTGTTCCAAGAGACATGGCCCTCCATCGCCGTCCAACGCCGCCGCCAGATCATCAACTTCCTGGTAGAGATCGCTGAGGCCAGTTTTGAGGTGGATTTTAACCTGGTGTTCCGCTTCTGCCTGGGCGACGAAGATGAGCAGGTGCGAGAGGCGGCCATCGAGGGCCTGTGGGAAGACGATGACACGGCTCTGATCGGTCCGCTGATCGCCTTGCTGCGAGATGACCCCTCGGCCTCAGTACGGGCTGGAGCTGCCACCTCGTTGAGCCGCTACGTCCTCTTGGGCGAATTGAACAAAATAAGGACACGGTTTTTTGCCCAGGTGAAGGAGGCGCTGCTAGAGACCATCCGCTCCCCGTTTGAGGATTCGGAGGTACGACGGAGGGCAGTGGAGGCCATCGCTTACTCCAGTGAAGAGGGTGTGCGGGAGATCATCGAGACCGCCTACTACGACGAGGATGAGCAAATGCGCATCAGCGCCGTCTTCGCTATGGGACGCAGCGCCGATCCCTATTGGTCAGATTTTGTGGTGGGCGAGCTGGAAAGCGTCAGCTCAGAGATGCGCTATGAAGCAGCCGTGGCCTGCGGTGAGCTGGGGCTTTCGGCCACTATATACCTCCTGGCAGAGTTGATCAGCGACCCTGACCGCGAGGTGCAAGAAGCGGCCATCTGGGCCCTGGGTCAGATCGGAGGGGATGAGGCCCGCCGCGTCCTACACGCGTGCTACGAAGAGGGCGACCCGTCCTTGAGCGAGGCGGTGGAAGAAGCTTTGGAGCACCTGGAGTTTTTGTACTGTTTCCCTGACATATCCCTGGATGATCTAACCGACCTGAGCGACTTGTACTGAGCCCAGTCGAAGTGATGGTGAACGTCCTGCCCACCATATTCTACAACAGCATCGTGCCCATCTTTTTCGCCATCGGCGTGGGCTATGTCCTCGAACGCACGCTAAGAATCGAGATCAAGTCGGTCTCCAGGACCATCTTCTATGCCCTCAGTCCATGCCTGATCTTCTCCTCCCTGATTCAATCCACTATCAGCGCGAAGGAGTTCTGGGACATCGCGGCCTTTGAGATCCTCATCACCCTGGGCGTGGCCTTGGTCGCCTGGGTCGTGGCCAGGGCACTGCGCTTCGATACGGTCATGGAGAGCGCCTTTCTACTGGCCACCCTCTCCGTGAACGCCGGTAACTATGGCCTTTCCGTCAATCTTCTGGCCTTCGGCGAGACGGCTCTGGCCCGGGCCATTATCTACTTCGTAGTGAGCAGTGTGCTCATGAACACTGCGGGCGTCTATCTCGCTTCTCGGGGCAAAGCCAAGGCCCTCAATGCCTTCCTCAACGTTTTCAAAGTGCCCATCGTCTACGCCGTGCTTTTGGCCATCTTCGTCAACCTGGTGAATCTGAACGTGACGGAGTCACCCATTTTCGAGGCGGTGGAGATGGTGGGCAAGGGAGCTGTCCCCCTCATGCTCTTACTCCTGGGGATGCAATTGGCCGAGACGCCCTTGTCCCAAGGGATAGGGCTCGCGAGCCTGGCCACTTTCATCAGGCTGGCCATTACGCCCGCCATGGCCTTGCCCCTGGCCAATTGGCTGAGCTTGTCAGGCCCGACCCTGCAAGCCTGCGTCGTCGAGGCCAGCATGCCCACGGCGGTGACGGCAACTGTGCTGGCCATCGAGTTCGATGTCAAGCCAGAATTCGTAACCAGTGTGGTTTTCCTTTCTACCCTGGCCAGCCCCATCACCCTTATCCCCCTCATCGCTTTGGTAAGCTGAGCAAAGGAGCAGGGGGGCAAGGGGGCAAGGGGGCAAGGGAGCAAGGAACAGGGGCTAGTTCCTGTCCCTTGATCGCTTCAGGACAGGCTAGCAGCCTGTCGGAGAACCCTGTAGCGTAGGGCCTTGTGCCCGTTTTTTCGCCGAGAAAACGCCCAAAAAGCCGCCCACAAGGGGCTATGCTACGCCTCTCCGACAGGCTGCTAGAAAGCCCGCCTCA
>CAYUPJ010000066.1:0-19546 GCA_964446635.1 uncultured Anaerolineae bacterium | reverse complement strand
AAGAATTGCCGCTACGCCGAGACCCACGAATGGGTGCGCATCGTCGGCGACCTGGCCACGGCCGGCATCACCGACTACGCTCAGTCCCAGCTCTCCGACGTCGTCTATGTCGAGCTGCCTGAGGTAGGCGATGTCTTCGACAAGGACGAGGCCTTCGCTACGGTGGAGTCAGTCAAGACCGCCGCCGACTGCTACATGCCTCTGAGCGGAGAAATCACCGAGGCCAACGAGGCGCTATCCGACTCCCCTGAGCTGGTCAACGAAGACGCTTTCGGCAGGGGCTGGTTCATCCAGTTCACTCCCAGTGACCTGTCGGAGCTAGATGGCCTGATGACCCCCGAGGAATACCAGGAGCACGTGGCCAAAGAGGAAGGAGGACACTGATGTCCTATATCCCCCATACCGACTCCGACCGGGCGGCGATGCTGGCCGAGATCGGGGTGGAGGCCATCGGCGACCTCTTCCTGGATGTGCCAGAGAGCGTGCGCTATCCTGAGCTAAAGCTTCCCGCTCCCCTGTCCGAGATGGAGATCCTGCGGGAACTAAAGGCCATGAGCGAGGAGAACGCCGATCTCGATCACTACGCCTGTTTCCTGGGCGCGGGGGCCTATAACCACTTCGTGCCCAGTGTGGTGGGGCACATCATCGGCCGCTCGGAGTTCTACACCGCCTACACTCCCTACCAGCCTGAGATCAGCCAGGGCACGCTGCAGGCTATCTTCGAGTATCAGAGCATGGTCTGCGCCCTCACGGGCATGGACGTGGCCAATGCCTCCCACTACGACGGGGCCACCAGCCTGGCCGAAGCCGCCCTCATGGCGGTGAATGTCTCCCGCGGTAAGCGACACAAGATCATCGTCTCCCCTACGGTGCACCCTGAGTACCGCGCCACCCTGCGCACCTACACGCCGGGACCCGACCTGAAAGTGGTAGGCGACGAAGATCCAACCTCCAATATCCAATATCCAATATCCAATATCCAACTCGACGACGATACCGCTTGCCTGATCATCCAGAATCCCAACTTCTTAGGCCAGTTGCTGTCAGCGGATTCTGAGAACGGATTAAGCGGATTAGCTGATGCGGTACACGAGGCCGGGGCGCTTCTCGTGGTCGTGGTGGATCCCATCTCCCTGGGCTTGTTCACACCCCCTGGCGAGTATGGGGCCGACATCGTGGTGGGCGAAGGGCAGCCGCTGGGCAACCCCCTCAACTTCGGCGGGCCCTATCTGGGCCTTTTCGCCTGCCGGGAGGAGTACATGCGCAAGATGCCGGGGCGACTGATCGGCGAGACGGTGGATACCGAGGGGCGAAGGGGCTTCGTCTTGACCCTGTCGGCTCGTGAGCAGCACATCCGCCGCGAGAGGGCCACCTCCAACATCTGCTCCAACGAGGCCCTCTGTGCCCTCGCTGCCGGGGCTTACCTGGCGGCCATGGGGAAGAGTGGGCTGCGCAAGGTGGCCGAGCTTTGCTATCACAAGGCTCACTACGCCGCCCAGAGGATTGAAGAAATCCCCGGATTCTCCCTGGTCAGCCCAAAGCCGTTCTTCAAGGAGTTTGTCGTCCGCTGCCCCAAGCCGCCTAGTGAAATCAACGAAGCGCTCTTGGAGCAGGGCGTCATCGGCGGCTACGACTTGGGCCGCGACTATCCCCACCTGGAGAATTGTATGCTTCTCTGCGTGACGGAGATGAACACGAAGGGCGAGATAGATCGCCTAGTTGAAGCTTTGGAGGAGGTGACGTCATGACCGAGCCCTTGATATTCGAGATCAGCTCGCCAGGCCGAAAGGCGGTGTTCCTGCCAGAACTGGACGTGCCCGAGGCTGAGCTGCCGGAGGAACTGTTGCGGGAGGACCTCCCCCTGCCTGAGGTCAGCGAGGTGGACCTGATGCGCCACTACGTGCACCTCTCTCAGCTCAACCACGCCGTGGATACGGGCTTCTACCCGCTGGGCTCCTGTACGATGAAATATAATCCCAAGGTTAACGAGGAGGCGGCCAGGCTTCCTGGGTTCACGCGCACCCACCCCTATCAAGACCACTGCACTGTCCAGGGCAACTTGAGGCTCATGTACGAGCTGCAGGAGTACCTGAAGGAGATCGGTGGCTTCGCCGCGGTGAGCCTGCAGCCAGCAGCGGGGGCTCACGGCGAGTTCACTGGCATCCTGATGATGCGAGCCTACCACGAGGAGCGAGGCGACACCAGGCGCACCAAGGTGCTCATCCCCGACTCGGCTCACGGCACCAACCCCGCCTCCTCGGCCATGAGCGGCTACCAGGTAGTGGAGATCAAATCCGACCAGCGGGGCAACGTGGACCTGGAGGAACTCCGAGCCCACTGCGACGACACAGTGGTCGGCCTGATGCTGACCAACCCCAACACCCTGGGCCTCTTCGAAGAGCAGGTGCTGGAGGTGGCTGAACTCGTCCACGGGTGCGGCGGCCTGATGTACGGCGACGGGGCGAACGTGAACGCCCTGTTGGGCATCGCCAAGCCTGGCGATCTGGGCTTCGATGTGATGCACTACAACCTGCACAAAACCTTCTCCACCCCTCACGGCGGAGGTGGACCCGGCTCTGGCCCCGTCGGTGCTTCGGAGCAACTGGCAAAATACCTGCCCGGCCCGATTGCGGTCAAGACTTCCGAAGTCTTGGAGACTTCGGAAGTCTACGCCTGTTATCACCTGGAGATGCCTGAGGCCTCCATCGGGAGGGTCAAAGCCTTCTACGGCAACTTTGGGGTGTTCATCAAGGCCTACACTTACATCAGGATGCTGGGAGCCGAGGGCTTGAGGCAGGTCAGCGAGGACGCCGTGTTGGCCGCCAACTACCTGCTGGCCAGACTCAAGAAGGTGTACCCATTGCCCTACGACCGCACCTGCATGCACGAGTTCGTGCTATCCGGGCTCTTGCCGCAGGCCCCCGACGTCCACACGGTGGACATCGCCAAGCGGTTGATGGACTACGGCTTTCACCCACCCACCATCTACTTTCCTCTCATCGTTCCTGAGGCCCTGATGATCGAGCCCACCGAGACCGAGAGCAAGGAGACCCTGGACGCCTTCGTCGAGGCCATGCTCAAGATTGCCGAAGAAGCCCAGGAGAACCCCGACCTCCTGCACCAGGCCCCTCACACCACCCCCATCACCCGCCTGGACGAGGTCAAGGCGGCCCGGCAACCGAAGTTGCAGTGGAAGCCTGGCTAGAATCGCGGTAGGGCAATCGCAAAGTCGCACAGTGCGACCCTCCCGCAGGTTGCCGGTGGCACAGAAGGCAGCGGAGCCTGCTTTTTGAAGGCCGAAACTGTGCGAAACGGAGTCAAAACCTGCGGGAGGGTGACGCTATTCAGAGTTTGCGATTATCCTAGAATCGCGGTACACAGACTTGATATCTGGCAGAACTGTGATATAGTAGTGCACAGTTTTCAGAGCAGGTCCATTCTTGTCCTTGAGTCGAAAGGAGGCATAGCATAAAACACTCGCGTTCCATCAACGTGTTGCTCATCGTCCTCGGTGTGCTGGCCCTAATGCTGCTCGTCTACCCCGCCATCACGTCTGCGGTGCAGCCCGATCCCCTGCAAGAGGCCTGGGAGCGAGCCCGCGCCGCTGGTGCCTACGACTTCACCGCCGATGTGGAGCAAACCCTCATCCCCCGGCCGCTGCCCAGCATGATCGGCGAGACCGACCAGCGGGTGGACATGCGGGTCGAGGGCGAGGTGGTCTTGCCCGATTACGCCCGCCTGCAACTCCGGTTCGAAGGCGGCGGACTCGATGTGCCGCCGCTGGGACTGATCCAGGATGGCGCCGAGGCTTTCCTGCTCAAGGACGGCGAGCAGATACCAGTAGAGAACCCCGCCGCCCTCTCCTCACCCACCGCCGACTACCTGGGCTACCTGGCCGCCGCCGAAAACATCCAGCAGCTCCTCTCCCCTGAAATCGGGGGAGGGGCTGGGGGTGGGGGCCATTACACCTTCGACATCAACGGCCCCCGCCTGGCAGAGTACGTGCGCGACCAGGTGGAGGCCCAACTACGCAATGGCAGCCAGCCCTTGCCGTCCGGCGTAGAACTGTCACCGTCGCCGCTGCTGCAGCGCATGACCGGCCACGGCGAGCTGTGGGTGGACGCCAACGGCCTGCCCCGCCGCCAGGTGGTGGACCTGGAGATCCCCGAAATCACCCAGGAATACAACGCCCAGATTCACCTGGTGGTGGACTTCGACTTTGGCAAGTCAACGAGTCAACAAGTCAACGAGTCAGCAAGTCGGCGAATCGGCGGGATGATCGAGAACCACATAGTCCGCATCGCCCCCAGCGATGTCCTGTGTCTGATGGTTGCTGGTGTTTTAGCGGTTGCCCTCACCGCCTCTGGTCGCCGCCGCTGGGTATACGCAGCGATTGCCGTCAGCGTCAGCATCATCATGGTGGTCCTGCCACTGCTCCAGGTAGATAGCCTCGTCCGTTTCCAGACCCGCCAGGCCGAAGCTGCCGAGTCCACCCAACCCATCGCCGAAGCCCTGGGTCTGGATACCCCAGCCCCCAAAGAACACCAATACCTAATATCCAATACCCAATACCCAATACCCAATACCCTTTCCCCCAATCTGCAATCCGCAGTCCGCAATCCACAATCCAAATGCGGCTCCGGCACCCCCGGCGAAGACACCGACTCCGACGGCCTCAACGACCAGACCGAGTACTGCCTGGGTACCGATCCCTTCTTCGAAGACAGCGACCGCGACCTGATCACCGACACCGTCGAGGTGGAGGGATTTGACTTCGGGGGCCGACACTGGACCGCCGACCCGTTCAAGGCCGACTCCAACGGCGACGGCGCGCCCGACTTTGCCGAGTGGCCATCCCCGATAGGCGAAGCCCCCGAGTGGGACCCCGATGGCGACAACCTGCCCAACCTGTGGGACCCCGACAACGACGGGGACCTGGTGCCTGACGCCCTGGACTTGTCCATCTACTCGCGCACCACGTATGCGGATAAGTTCTCTCTGAGCAGCCAGGGGGGCGGTTTTGACGGCTACCAATACATCGAGATCCAGGTGCAGCCCCAGAACATGGACCACCTTCGCTACACGACCACTGTCCTGGACTGGCCCCACGATGAATTGGGCCCGATTCAAGACCTGGACGACTCAACCGAAGACCTGCGCCTGGTCCCCATGCTCAAAATCCGCACCGACCAGGCACCCGATACGGAACTGGCCCAGAAGTATGGCGTTACGGTCTTCACCGAGGATGGTGACCAGTACCTGTATGCCTCTCTGCTGCCGGTCGGTGACGGCGGACAGATAGTGGCTTTCTATACCAAAGTCGCCTATGGCCCCGGCGAATTGGACGACATCCGTTGGGAAGAAGCCCGGCTGGTTTGGGTTGTGCAGATGAACACAGATGAATCTGCCGGCGACCAGATTGCAAGCGAGCCGACCCCCATCCACACCTACGCAGGAGAAACCTTCCGCGTCACCGGCCTGCAAATCGTCAAGAGCAAGGACTTCCAGAGCGCCATCCTGGGCACGCCCAAGTTCCCCAACGACGACACGCAGCTCTTCAACCTGATCTTCGGCCTCAGCGCCACCTTCCTCAACAACCAGACCCCCGATCTGCAAACCATCCACACCCGCTTCACCGAGTCCAACACCGACCCGGTGGAAAAATGGGGCGTGACCACCACCGTTCGCGTAGACCTGCCCGCAGCCTACGGCCACGCCGACGAGGGCCTGGCCGACATGTCCGCCCGTCTGCCGCGTTTCTTGAGCGACACCGGCTACCTCACCAACAGCACCCCCTCGCTGGTGATCGCCACCCACGAGGAGATCGGCCATTACAACCTGAGCGACCAGGGCCAATTCGAGCCGCCAGCCAGCCTCAACGTCAACCTGGCCGACATCCCCATGAGCCTCCAGCGCACCCTCAAGCGCGAGAGCTTCCACTACCAGGACGACCGCTGGCAGACTATGACCCTGGAAGAGAGCCTCGAAATGGTAGGCGAGCGGTACGCCGACCTTTCGGGGGCGCTGGCCGACCTGCAGGCCCAATACCCTGAGCTAACCGAGCACGACCTGGAAGCGGTGCTCTACCTGTTCTACGCCGTCTGGTTCCTGGGACAGACCCGCGTCCTCAGCCTGGATGGGCAGGACTTTGCCCCCGCTGGCCGCTCCGACCAGGAGGTGTACGACCAGTTCCATCAGCCAGGGGCTATGTCCCTGCCCGGTTATCTGATCGAGGCCACCGATCTGGGCCAGCCCGGCGGCGGGCTGCACCTCAGCGGCAATCAGGCCGAGAACTGGTCCTACCTGCGAGACCGCGACCAACTGGCCAAAGATACCGGCATCGGTGGTTATAGTGTTGATATATTTAACTTCGACTTCAACGCCAGCGACAAGGCCAAGCTCATCGGCAATATCGTGGTGCGGGGCTGGAAGACCGCCCTCTCGGTCTTGACAGCTCTCCAGTGCATCCAATGGGCCGTGAAAGGCAGGTACCTCGGATTCACTGGCTGGACCAAGCTCGCTCCGAAGTTTTTTGGGCCCGCTTCGAAGTTTGGCTGGTTTTCCCGCATGAAGCTGAACATCCGTATGCTGGGCGTGATCGGTATGGTGGTTTCACTGGTCATGATCTGGGTACAGTTTGGGTTGACTACCGACTGGGATAACCACCTTATCGTCGGACAGGCCATCGCCTATGCAGTGGCGGCCACAATCTTTGCCGTCTTCCTGTTCGTCATCAGCCTCAACCCCATCGGCGCGATATTGGTGGCGCTTTTCTGCATCGTTGACCTGATCCTGTACTTCGCCATAGACTTCAGCCTCTCCGGGTGGATCGTCGAGAACCTGGCCTCGCTCTTCTATGAGGTGAACGAGCTAACTTATCTGGAATCCGCCGATTTCACGGACTTCGACGCCGGTGTGGTGGACGAAAACATGGGCATGATCGTTGGCAACCGCATCCAGGTCAGCGATAAGTTCGTGGGCGAGGTCAAGCGCACCAGCGATGGGGACAGCGACGATCTCGAAGACAGCTACGTCTACGGTGAATTCAGCAGCAGTGCCACGGGAGCCACGGCGGTGGACAAGAACAGCAGCAGAAGCTGCTCCCGATCCGGGCGCACCCTCACCTGCCGCAACGATGTCAAGGTGGAATACCAGCTCAACACCGCCCGGCGGGACGTGGAGCTGCAAGTCATGGCTTACGTGCGCTCCAAGACCTACTACGAGGAATGTGGCCTGTATGGACTCATCTGCGACCGTGAGAGCCAGTCCATAGACCTGCCCGAAGACCTGGAAGACAAGGACCAGTGGGGGCCGGAGACCTTCTATCTGGACGTGCTGCCGAACACCCTGATCGGTCTGTGGAGCTGGGACGCCGCGCCGGTCGCCGCTGGCCACGTGTTCAACCCCGACCGAGACGGCGACGGCTTGCCCAACAGCCAGGAGGTGGACACCGACCCCGATGACTGGGACAGCGACCACGACGGCCTCTCCGACGAGTTCGAGTTCGATTCGCAGGAGACCCTCGGCTGCGACCCCCTCAATCCGGACAGCGACGGCGATGGCCTCTCCGACGGCTTTGAGTACCGCATCCACACCCGCATAGACCAGGCCGACAGCGACGGCGACGGCCTGACCGACGGCGAAGAAGTCTACCACCGGGACGCTGCTGGCCAGTGGGTCGGCGGCTGGATCGTCAATCTGCCAGATACAACCAGGACCATCCGCGTCTTCTCCGACCCGCT
Source organism: uncultured Anaerolineae bacterium (assembly GCA_964446635.1). Taxonomy (GTDB): domain Bacteria; phylum Chloroflexota; class Anaerolineae; order VGOG01; family VGOG01; genus CAYUPJ01. The sequence goes on along the minus strand of CAYUPJ010000066.1, from coordinate 11,804 downwards.
GCAATCCGACGCCGACAACGACGGCCTGAACGATTTCACTGAGCGCGCCAACAACACCAGCCCCTACGCCTACAACGACGCCCCGCGCCTCACCTTGGAGAGTGAGCCGTTGGCCTACAGCCCCGGCGGCGTGAACGGTGTCTATGTCGAGCCGGGCGACATGGCTGTCTTCACCCTCACCCTGGAAAGCGTCGGCCCGCGCCCCATCACCTCCACCCTCACCCTCTGCCTGCCGGACTTTCTGACCGACCTCCAGGGAGGCGACCTGCAGGGCGACCGCACCCCGCCCCGCCAACCTGCGCCGGACTGCAACGGCTTCCAGTGGTCCTTCACCGGCGAACACACCCTCCAGTTGTGGGAGGTGGTTAGCACCACCCTCACCGCCACCGTTGATCCGGGCTTGAGCACCTCGGTCATCAGTGAAACCGTCGCCAGCCTGCCCTACCAGGTGGGCGATGAGGTGAAGGACATCACCGAGCGCGTCCCCGTCGTGGTAGACGTGGACAACCCACAGGTGACGATCGTCGCTCCCGAAGACGGTGCCCTGCTGGGCGGCGGCATCAGCGCCTACGTGGTTGGCGGCTCGGCCTCCGACCCTACCACCTGGGTGGAGCGCGTAGAGGTGGACCTGCCCGGCGAGGGGACGGTCACCGCCGAAGGCATCAGCCCGTGGGCCTATACCTGGAACCTGCCCGCAGACGGGGTGTACGATCTGACCGCTGTTGCCTACGACCACCTGGGACATCCCAGCCCGCCCTACACGGTAAGCGTGACCGTGGATAACACCGCGCCGGCTGTCACCCTCGACCTGGCCGATGGCGCTTACGTCACCGGGCAGCCAGGCAATGCCGGCGCCATCACCATCACCCTCACCGGCGCCGCCAGTGACAACCGCTCCGGCCTGGTCCGCGTGCAGGTCAGCACCGACGGCAAGCCCTGGCGCGAAGTGTGGGCAGAGGGCGGTTACCCTCTGGCCGCCAACTGGAGCACCGACTGGACGCTGCCCAATGAAGAATCCGCCCAGGGAGAGCACACTGTGGCCGTGCGAGCCTTCGACCGGGCCGGCAACGAGAGCGACACACTGCAGCGCACCATTATCGTGGACGTGGTGCCGCCGACCGACGAATTGACCAATCGCAGCTACCTCACCAACCCACCCCACGCCCCGGCCGGCCAGCCCCATACTCTTCACGGCGTGGCCAACGACGCTGGCAACGTCCCGCCGCCCTCCCGCCCGGCCGAACTGGTGGGCACCCTCGATAGCATTGACGATGCCACCTTATGGCTGGGGCTGTCCTCCATTGACGAGAACGACGACGGGGTCAACGTGGCCTGGTTGGGCGATTTCAACGGCGACCGCCTGGCCGACCTGGCGGTGGGCCTGCCCGCTGCCGGGGAGCAAGGGAGCGGAGGAGCAGGGGGGCCGGGGAGCACAGGGCAAGTCGTGATTGTGTATGGCCGCGCCGGGGGATGGCCCGTGCCGACCGACGCCGAAATGCTGGCCGAAAGCGGCACCTCCTTCGTGGGCAAGGCCGGGGCCGGGATCGGAGGCTCCATGGTAGCAGCCGGCGACGTGGACGGCGACGGCTTGAACGATTTGCTGATCGGCGACGTTGCTAATAGCCGCGTCTATCTGGTGTTTGGACGCCCCATCCCGTTGGGACAAAACCTACTGCTCGACCAACCACAGCCGGCTGTGTGGTCAGTCATAGACCTGACAGGTTTGGGAAACCTGTCAGGTCTGGGTGCGGCCGGCGACGTCAACGGCGACGGCTTCGACGACCTGCTGATTGGCGTCACTGGCACTGAAAACAAAGTCTATCTGTTGCTCGGCCAGGCTAGCCCGTGGTGGGAAACAGTCGAGCTGGACGTGCACACTGCCGCCCAGATCGAGGTTGGTAGTAGCGACTTCAGTCACTCCGGCGTGGGCGACATGGATGGCGACCAGTTGGACGAGTTTGTAGTCGCCACCGGCAACACCGTTTACCTGTTTGCCGGGGACGACGGCTTCGCGGCCCGCGCCAACGAGACGCTGACCCTGACCGACACCATCGCCACCTTCGCCAGTAGTAACGCCACCCCGCAGGTTGCTGCCCTGGGCGACGTGAATAACGACAATATGGCCGACTTCATCTACGCCAATGGAGACGAGCCCAAACTGGTCTTTGGCGACGAGAACCGCAACTGGACCACCCACGCCATCGCCGGCTTCACCCCGGCCCCCTCTGGCTTCCTGGCTGCCCCTGGCGACGTGGACGCCGACGGCCTGGACGACCTGCTGATCGGCAACGCCGACGACAACGCCTACCTGATCCTGGGGAAAGACCTGTCCGCCGTCGAAGCCACCCTGACCGGCGTCGAAACCGCCGCCTCCGCCCCCTACGCCGCCGGCGCCGACCTGAACAGCGATGGCTCCTCCGACCTGCTGTTGGTGCCTACCGAAGCCGCCGCGGCCGATAAGGGACTGGCCTCGCCGGGCTTTGGCGAGATACCCTACATCAACCCAGAATGGCTGCCTGTGGCGGCCTTCCCCTCTCCCAGGTTGGGAGAGGGGTCGGGGGTGAGGGCCCTCGCCACCACCCACTACGTAGATGACGATGGCGACTGCACCGGCCAATCCCCCTGCCACACCACCATCCAGGCCGCCGTGAACGCTGCCAGCGCTGGCGATACCATCAACGTGTTGCCCGGCGTTTACGACGCCTTCACCATCAACGGCAAGAACAACCTGACGGTGAGGGGCGTCCACTCCGACGCAGTCTTCGTGGACGGAGATGGCGGTTCCCACGCGGCCAAGATCCAAAACGCCACCGGCGTCCGGCTAGAAAAACTGACCCTCCGCGACGCCGTCAACGCCATCGTCCTGGAAAACGCAGGCGTGAACGGCTACGATAACCAATCTCTAATAACCAATATCCAATATCTATTGATCTACGACTTCACATCCCACGCCGTCTACATGGACCGCACCAGCACCGTCCGCCTCACCCGCTGCACGTTGGCGGGCGGCGACAATCACATTGACGTGTCCGGCGACCCCGACCCGGCCTTCGCCGCCGACTGGGCCACTATATCGCCCGGCGGAACACCTGCCGCCGCGAACGGCGGGGGCGTCGTCCCCGTAGACGGAAAACTCTACCTCATGCCTGGCAACGGCAGCGACGAACTTTACCGCTACGACTCCGCCTCCAACACCTGGACAGCGGCAGGGGAATTAGCGCCAATACCGGATGGGCTGGTTCCGCCCGGCGCGCTGGCGGCCGGCAACGATGGAAACCTGTACGCCGCATCTAAGGCCCGCTGGTTACACCTGGGCGGCGGAACAAACAGTGGCGTAGCGAACATGGCGATTGACTCGGACGGCAACATCTTTGCGGTGGGTTGGTTTGCTTATGCTGGGGGCACATATGTGAACCACATCGCCAAATGGAACGGCAGCAGTTGGGAGGCCTTGGGTGGCGGGTTGCCTGGGTGGGACATTGACAGCGTGACCGTGGACGGTCACGGCAACGTGTACTCGGAGCGCGTCATAGACGAGGGTGGAGGGGTCTATAACTACCAGGTCGTCAAATGGGACGGAAGCACCTGGCAGGTCATTGGCGATCACATGGAATCGGGTATCCAAGCCATCGTTGTGGACGACGCCAACAGCTACGTGTACGTGGGTGGGTACTCGATTGTAGATCCGCCAGGAACTTACCACTACTTTATCATGCGCTGGGACGGCAGCAGTTGGGACCTACTGGCCCCCCGGAAACCTGGTTATATCTACGACATGGCGCTGGTTTCCAACGGTAATCTCTATGTGGGGGGGGACTTTGACGAAATCGGAGGTGTGACGGCGCAAAACGTCGCCAAATGGAACGGCAGCAGTTGGCAGGCCTTGGGTGACAGCGTGGGGGCCTTGCGCACCATGACGACGGACAAGCAGGGCAGGGTCTACGTGGGTGGCTACAGCGTATCCAAAAAGGTCCGCCGCTGGAACGGTAGCACCTGGGAAAGCCTGGGCGATGGGCCGAGCACAAATACTGTGTATGCTATCGTCGTGGATGGCAATCATGTGTATGCTGGAGGGGGCAATGCGGGAAGCGATGGCGACGTTTTCCATTGGGATGGAACCAGTTGGCAGCGGGTTCACGTCCAATTGAACAACGCAGTGTACGCGATGGTTCTGGATGGCGACGATCTCGTCATTGGCGGCCTGTTTTCCGCGGCTGATGGCTTTACCGTGAACCGTGTTGCGCATTGGATTCAACCAATCTACCGCTACGATGTGGCCGGAAATACCTGGACGCAACCAACCCCAAGCCCCCAGGAATTTTATGCTGGCCTGGCTCTCGCCGCGGATGACGCCGGCCATATCTACACCCTGGTCGGTGGGGATACAGCCCTCTTCTACCGCTACAACATTGGCGCTGATACTTGGGAACAACGGGCCAACCTACCTGACACCGTGAACGCGGGCAGCGCACTGGCCTGGGCCAGTGGACACGTCTACGCTTTCCGCGGCGGCAGTCAGGATTTCTGCCGCTACACACCGGGTTCCAATAGCTGGAACTGCGCCCTGCAAGACGCGCCTTATGGCATCTACGCGGGCGCGTCGCTGGCCTGGGACGGGCGCGATTGGATTTACGCTCTGACAGGCGGCAACGGCAAACAGTTCCTGCGCTACCACATCCCCACCGACCAGTGGCAGGTGCTGGGCGACGGCAATTCAACCACACCGAACGACAAAGACGCGCCCGCCGGGGTCAACGCCGGCGGAGGACTAGTGCGCATCGGACAAGAGCTCTATGGCATCCCTGGTGGTGGTGAGGCCCAGTTGTGGCGCTACGACCCCATTGGGGTTTACCCCGAAAAACTGACCTTGGATCACGTGGCCTTCGTAGTCCCCAAGGCCGCCGCGGCGCCCACCTGGCTCGAGATCGAGGGCGTAGACCCGCTGAATCTGCGCCGCCAGCCGGATGATTTCATGGTCGTCGGCAGCGACAACGGCTGGGTGGCCGGCAGCGGCGTATCCTGGTCGCCGAATCCTGCCACCGACCCGCCGCTCGGTGGCAGCAGCACCCTCACCCACATCGCCGCCCGCTTCGTGGACGCCGCCCGTGACGTGTACCGGGTGGGCGCGGGCACAGCCCTCAATGCTGGCTATCACACCTACCGAGCCACGGCTTTCGTTGCCCCCAGCGGCGTGGAGTTCACCAGCATCCAGGACGCCATCCTCAGCGGCGCGAACACCGTGGTCGTCAAACCAGGCCAGTACCCGCAGTCATTCTACCTCATCAGCGGGGTCAACGTGCTGGGCTCCCGCGCCGATCAAACCATCCTGGAACCGCTGCCCGGCCACACAGGCCCCCTGGTCACTGCCGAGGGCGTGGTGGGCGTCCGGCTGTCCGGCTTCACCCTGGCCGGCGACGGCAACCAGGATGGCTTGCGTGTGGAGGACGGCGCGCAATCCATCACCTTTGGTCGCAACATCGTGCGCGGCACAGAGACGGGGATCTCCGTGCTGGGCAGCGAAACCGACCTGGAAGTGGTCAACAACACCATCGTGGAGAACACCAACGGCATGGTGGCGTCCGCCTGTGCGCCGGTGGACGTGCGCAACACCATCTTTGCCTACCACAGTGGCACTGGCCTCAGCTACGAGCCGTGCGCGGCGACGAAGCTGCACACCTACAATGACTTCTGGCTCAACGGCACCGACCTCAGCCCGGCCGAGCCCGGCGCGGGCGAGATCTTCCTCGATCCGCTGTTCGTGGATCGGTTTGCCCATGATTATCGCACCATGGATGATTCGCCGGTGATTGACGCCGGCAACCCTACCGACCCAGCCCCGCCGGGCACCGGCGACCGCGTGGACATCGGCTACATCGAGCAGGGTCGGGCGGCCTACTACGCCGACGACGACTACTGCGAAACCTGCGCCAACGACGGTCTCACCTGGCAGGTGGACGCCTTCGACGTGATTCAAGACGCCCTGGACGCAGCGGCCGACGACATGGCGGCCCTGGAGGCCACCGAACCCCCACCCCAGTACACGGTGGGCGTTGGCCCCGGCACCTACACCGAGACTGTAACCATCACCGGCTACGTGCGGCTGGTGGGCAGCGGGGCTGAGGATACCACCATTGACGCAGGAGGCAGCGGCAGCCCCGTCACCTTGGATGGCGTGGTGCAGGCCGAGGTCAGCGGCTTCACCCTCATCGGGGCAGGAAGCCCTGGCGTCGCCGTCTCCGGCGCATCCAACAACATCACCATCACCCGCAACGTCATCAGGGACAACCCCACCGGTATCGCCTTCAGCGAACGGGCCAGCGGCCTGGTGACCTTCAACACCCTAGTAGATAACAGTGGAGATGGCATTTCCAGTAACGGCATTGGTAGCTGGGCCACTGTGGAGAACAACATCCTCTCCGGCAACGGTACTGGCCTGCACACCCTGTACAGCGGCCACATCTTCAACGACTACAACCTGCTCAACAACACCACCGCCAACTACAACGACGCGGCCGGCACCGGCCTGGCCGAGAGCCAAAACGAACTGGTTAACGTGGATCCGCTCTTCGTGGATGCCGGCGCTGGCAACTACCGCTTGCAGCCTACTTCTCCAGCCATGGACGCAGCCTCCCCCTTCGCCGAAGTCCCGGCGGGCGGTGGGGAGCTTGCTGACCTGGGATACCGCGAGCTGCTGGCCGCGCCGGTGTCCGTCTTCCTGGGCAAGGAGGACGTCTCCACCACCACCGGTAACTCCGGGGTGAAGGAGGTAGAGGTCGGGTTCAGCCAGGTCGGCGACCCCAGCAGCGCGGTCACCGACACCCTGCCTATCACCTGGACGGCGGTCACGCTGGACACGCCAGAGGAGACCGTGTCCTACTGGCAGACCAGCTACACCCCCACCCAGGAAAGCCTGTATCGTTTCTACAGCCGGGCCACCGACATGGTCGGCAACCAGGAAACAGAGGAGGAAGACTGGTACGAGGGTGCGTTTGTGGCCGACGACACGCCGCCCGTCGTCACCTGGCTAGAACCAGTCCATGGCGCGACCTTGCCCTCACCACTGGAACTGCGCGCCAAAGTTTCGGACTATGCAGCCGGCGAGTTCAGCGTCCGGGACGTGCACTTCGAGGTCAAGGGAAGCAGCTACGCCGCCCAGTGGGCGGCCGAACCCTGGGACGAGGAGAACGAGAAGCCGCGAGTCTTCCGGGCCTGGATCTCCCTGGTCAACGGAGCCTACAACAACGTGGTGGCTATCGCTGAAGACAAGGCCGGCAACGTGGGCCAAAGCAACCCTATCGCGTTCACCGTCACTGGAGGTGGGGGTGGTAACGTGGGCCAGAGCGATCCCATGACATTCACTGTGTTCCGCCAGTTAGCCGAAGACACCACGCCGCCGACCCTGACCATCAGTTCGCCAGCCGAAGGCGGCTGGGTCAGGCAAACGGTGATCTTCTCCGGCACAGTCAGCGATGGTAAGAGTGGAGTGGCATCAGTGGAGGTCAGCGTGGACGGCGGTACAACCTGGATGCCAGCCACCGTAGATGGCGAAGACTGGGAGTTGACCTGGGAAGCTCCCGAAGGGCAGGATTTCGTCAGCTATCCAGTGCGGGTGCGGGCCAGCGACCGGGCGGGCAATACCACCACCCTGCCCCGCAACATCACCATTGACAACCTGCCTCCTACGGGGCTGGAGCCAGTTACCTTCAGCGCACCCCAAGGCACCCACTTCGACGCTCCCACGCCGCTCACCATCAACTGGCACGAGCCACAAGACGCCAGCGGCACGGCCGTTTCTGTGTTGGCCGTGGATCAGATCAGCGACACGACCCCCACCCAGGAGGTGCCCGGCACGACGGCCACAGTGCCCCTGGCGCTCAGCGGGCAGTGGTATGTCCACCTGGGAGCCAAGGACGAAGCCGGCAACCAGTTCATTCGCCACTACGGCCCCTGGTACGTGGGCACCCTCAGCGATTCGGAATGTAGCCAGCGGCAACAATCCGTCATCGTAGATGGCTACTTGGACCTGGCCAACGGCGAGTGGCGCGACTCTGAGTTCCTGGACGACGACGAGCGCCCCGTGGTTCAGAATCCGAACTCCGAAACCCAGGAGCTATATGCCACCTGGGACGGTAAAGCCTTCTACCTGGGCTGGCAGGGCACCTGGTGGAGCCTGGACGGGGAACTATGGGCTTATCTGGACGTAGGTCCTGGCGGCAGCACCCAGCCGGTCGGTACGGGTGGAGCAGCCCCGCCCCTGCCTTTTGCTGCAGATTACGCCATAGAGGTAGACAGCCCATCCAGCGGGACTCTATGGTCCTACGATGGAATCAGTTGGCATGCTGGCCCGCTGGAATTTGGCCACGGCGAAAGCGGCGGCACCGAGATCCGCATCCCGTTGGACATCCCCCGGATCACTGACTTGCAACTCATTGCCTTTGCCCTGGACGATGAGGGCGAACCCTGGAGCGTCTTCCCCACCACCAACCCCCTCGAAGGCCCCTGGAACGACGCCTATCACTGGAATGACCCCTGTTCGGTGAGCGAGCCTAACGACGGGCAGCCTCAGGGCGTCACCGTGGTCATGGCGCTTTCCAGCCCGCAAGCGCCTCAGGCCGCCTGGGGGCCGGGCAACTCCCTGAAGTACGTGGTTGACCTGACAAACTACGAGGCCGATGAAGTGGTCGGCCTGCAACTGGCCTTCAACGCCATCGCTGGCCTGACCTACCAGACAAAGGATGGAGCCACCTGCACCAGCGGCAACTGCACGGCCGGCGACGACCAGTGGCTGTTGGACGTCCCGCCGCTGCCGGCCGGGGGAAGCCACCACGTCACCGTCACCGGCCAACTGGCTGCCGACCTCAGCAGCCTCTCGCAGGTGATGACCACCGTGGCGCTACAGCTCGACACCACCACCCTGGCCCAGGCCTCCCTCAGCCATGGCGTGGATGGTCAACCGCCCACCGTGAGCGTATCCCGGGCCGGTGAGACACTGAAGCCTGGCCTGCAGACGATCCACGGCGACGCCAGCGATGGCGACGGAATCGGGGTAGCTGGCGTGCAGTGCCGCGAGGGCGGAACGATCACGTGGCAAGACGCCACTGGTACCATGCTGTGGGCCTGCGAGATGGACGTGCCGGCAGCGATCACTTTCCAGCTGGAGGCGCAGGCCAAGGACAAATACGACCAGGCCAGCGACGTGGTGCTGGCCGAATTCACCGTGGACCCAACACCACCATTGGTGAACTGGAGTCTGCCAACCATCTTGAGCGGCGACTGTGCCGAGATTGGCGGCACGACGACTGACCCATACCCGGTTGGTGGGGAGGTGAATCAGGTAGAGGTGCAGTTGGATCAGGATACGGCCTCGTGGCGCACGGCCCAAGTCTATGCCCCTGACGCAACAACGGGGATCCAGGATTGGCTGTGGACCTGGTCGCTGCCGCGAGAGGATGGCGTTATCCACACACTGCGGGCCCGCGCTACCGACGCGGCTGGCAACGAGACCACCACTGGCTGGCAGTCCACACTGGTAGACACGGTCCCACCGGAGGTCACTGTCACCACCGTCATCAACGACGTCGTGCTCGGTGACTATTGGCCAGGTTCAGGGACAGGGCCGCCGATGCTGGAGGGCACCGCCAACGACGGCGACAGTGTGGACGATGTCTTCGTGCACGTCAACCTGCCCGATGGCGACTCGTATCGGGACGTTGCTACCCTTGGGTTGAGTAGCCGAAGCGGTGTCCTGAGCTCGTCGAAGGGGCGTATCGAAACCCGCCACAGCCCGGAGTGGAGCTACACGCCTGAGCTCACCCAATGCGGACACCACACCTTGCGACTGGAAGTGACGGACCGGGCGGGCAACGCCACCCTAAAGGGGACCTTCGACCTGTTCGTGGATGCCCCTGAGTTCACAGCCGCCTTCGTCAGCGCTCAGCCCACCGGCTCGGTCAGCCTCACCGCGCGGGTGAGCAACGATGGTGGCAAGGAGGCTGCGGCCGGTGTGTCGGTGGCCTTCTACCTGGGTGATCCTGAGGTTGGCGGCACCCTCATCGGCACGACCACTACCAGCCAGGCGCTCGACCCCGGCGAATGGGAAGACGTCTCCGTCAACTGGGATTGGGAGACACCTGGTGATCACGACATTTACATCGTCGCAGATGACGACGGCACTGGTGCCAGCCAGATCGCCGAGTGTGAGGAGAACAACAACACGACGCACCACATCGTCTCCATCGTGGACGTGCCCCTGGTCGAATCCTGGAACCTGATGTCGTCCTACGTCAACCCCTTCAACACCAACGCCAGCGTGGTGCAGATCCCCATCGCTGGGCAATACGTGGTCATCCAGGGCTTCGACGGCGGCGGGCAGTCGTACTACCCCGACCTGCCGCCGGCGGTGAACACGTTGAAGGACATGGACGGCGAACACGGGTACTGGGTCAAGGTGAAAGGAGCAGGGGGGCAAGGGAGCAGAGGAGCAGAGGGGCAAGGGAGCAGAGGAGCAGAGGAGCAAGGGAGCGTGGCTACCCTGCGGGTGGTGGGTGAGAAATTCGCGGAAGACCGGGCTATTGAGCTAGACGCAGGCTGGAACCTGGTCAGCTACTTGCCGCGCAATCCGATGGCGGTTGCGGATGCTCTCCAGAGCATTGATGGGCAGTACACGGTGGTGCTGGGTTACGACCAAGGAGCTTTGTCCTACTATCCCGACATAGACCCCAGCTTCAACACCCTGTATGAAATGGAGTTGTTGCACGGGTACTGGATCAAGATGACTGAGGCCAGCACATTGCAGTATCCCACGACAGGGGGAGCACAGATATTAGATATTGGATATTCTGAGCCTCCAATCCCCAATATCCACCAGGCAGAGCGCGATGCAGGCGTGACGCCCACCCACACCTGGGTGAACTTCTACGGTACGGCACATTGGCCGGACGGCACGCCTTTGCCTGTAGGAACCGCGGTGCTGGCCCTGGATCCGGACGGGATAGTGTGCGGCGCGACGGTGGTCACTACCGAGGGGCAGTATGGCTTGCTGGCCTGCTACAGTGATGATCCAACCACGCTTGAGGACGAGGGTGCCATGCCTGAGGACATCATCCAGTTGGTGGTAGATGGCCAGGTGCTCGGCATGGGCACATGGACGGCCCACGGTGACCGCCAGTGGACGCCGTTGGGGAAAGTAGACCTGTGGCAACTGTATCTGCCACTGGTAAGGAAGGAATACCGATAGAAAAGGGGATCGCTTACTGGAGTTGTGCCATGCGTCGTCCTTGGATGTTACTGTTTTGCCTCGCCTGGCTGCTGGTAGCGGTACAGGCTGCTCAGTCACCTGCCCTGACCTCAGCCCAGGGGGAGGATGAACTGCATCCCACCAACCTGTGGGTTGACTTTGTGGGTATGGGGGAATCCACCCTGCACGGCCAGCCCCTGCCAGTGGGAGCTATCATCCGTGCCTACGACCCCTCCGGCGTGCTGGCCGGCCGTGTCGAGGTGACCCTGAGCGGCTGGTACCTGATGGCGGTATACCGCGACGACCCCATGACGGAGATAGACGAGGGAGCACAGCCTGGGGACACGATCGCCTTCACCATCAACGATCATCCTGCCGTTCCCTTGGGGCCAGACCCACCTCTGTGGGTTGGGGCGGGCGAGCGGGTTCACGTCGAACTGGAGGCTTGCCCTCTATTTGGCGACCTAGACTGCGACTGCGAAGTGGACGTGGCGGACGTCATGATGGTGGCCAGCCGATGGCGTTGCCAACTTGGGGACGATTGCTATGATCCACACCGTGACCTCGA
>CAYUPJ010000065.1:0-19640 GCA_964446635.1 uncultured Anaerolineae bacterium | reverse complement strand
AGCATCCGGCCAGCACGGCCACACTAACCCCTACAATAATGTGCGGAATACAAGTATAATACAGGGAGGAGGATGATCATGCCAACCTCACATCACCTTGTCCAACTAGCCAGAGATACCATCGTAAACTACGTGCGGCACGGGAAGGCCATCCAGCAGCCAGAAGAGCTGACGCCGGAGATGGAAAAGCAGGCCGGTGCGTTCGTTTCCATCCACAAGCACGGGATGCTGCGGGGCTGCATCGGCACCATCGAGCCGACTCAAGTCAACGTGGCCCAGGAGGTGATCGAGAACGCCATCTTAGCCGCCACCCGCGATCCCCGCTTTCCGCCGGTCATGCCAGAGGAACTGGCCGACCTGGACATCAAAGTGGATGTCCTCGGTGAGCCCGAGCCGGTGGAGAGCCTGGAGGAGCTGGATCCTAAACGCTACGGTCTAATCGTCCAATCGCTACGCCATCCCTGGAAGCGAGGACTGCTATTGCCTGACTTGGAAGGGATCGACACCGTCGAAAAGCAGGTCTTCTGGACCCGTGTCCATAAGGCGGGGATCATTGATCCCGACGAGCCGGTGCAGATGTACCGCTTTGAAGTCGTGAGATACACCTAAGCCCACAAAAAACAACACCCCACACTTCGACAGGCTCAGTACAAGCACTTCCCGCGTGGGGTGTTTTGGTCTTTGTAAACGGTAACTCATCCACCGTCACCTCGATACTCGTGTTCCCCTCTGCCCCCTTGGAGTAGCTCGATCCCGTGAGGGAGGGCCGGTAGAATGACCTCCAGACCCTCGCGCACTGCCTTGGGGCTGCCGGGCAGGTTGACGATGAGGGTACGGCCTCGGATACCGGCCACGGCGCGCGAAAGAATGGCATGGGGCGTGATCTCCAGCCCCTTGGCCCGCATGGTTTCAGCCAAGCCCGGCGCTTCCCGCTCGATGACCGCTTTGGTGGCCTCGGGCGTAACGTCCCGTGACGCGAAGCCCGTTCCCCCAGTGGTCAGGATCAGAGCGAGACCCACTTCATCGGCCCACACCATCAGTGTACCTCTGATGATGTCGAACTCGTCGGGCACCACCGCCTCCAACTCCACTGTGGCCCCCAGGCGCTCGACGACCATCTCGTGGATGAGGGGCCCGCTCAAATCCTCCCGCTCCCCGCGATAGCTGCTATCGCTGACGGTCAAGATACCCACAGTGATCATGTCCCCCCCAATTGCCGCAACGGATGGAAGCAGATAAGCGGATGCAAGGCATCCTCATCCGCTTATCCGCTGTTAACTCGCTGCCTCACATCCTCAAAAAGGCGTCGGCGTAGATGACCTTGTTGCCCAGGATTTGGAGGGTCTTGTAGATTGCTACCTGGTCGGGGTCATCCATGTCCACCAGGGACGGGTCCAGTTCCTCCATGGCTGCAGTAGCATCGTAGAGGTTGACCAGGAGCTGCCCTACCGGCGTGCTGGTGTCCCGCTCTTCGAGAACGCGAATCACCTCATTTTGGGCCTCGTCCAAGGGATCGGCGATGGCCGAGTCGAGCCCAGCAGCCATGAGCATCACCAGAAAGGTTCGGTTGATCAAGCCGCGGTTCTCGTGCGGCACGCCGTTGGACACATTGGACAGACCCACCACAGTCATGGGTGGCGGATCGCTGAGAACCTTGAACATACGAATCGCGTTGAGATTCTGTGTGGCATGCTCCTGCATCCCTTTGACGGTCAGCACCAGCGGATCGAGATAAACGTTCTCCATGGGGATGCCTAGCTCCATGGCCTTGGGCAAAAGGACCTCCATGGCCAACTGCACCCGGCCATCGGCCGTAGCCGGGATGCCTTTCTCCATAGTAAGAGCAATGATCTTACTGCCATACTCTGCCGCCAGAGGCATGGTCACCTCCAATCGCTCAGGATCGGCCGAGGTGGAGTTGATCAGGGCCTCAATGCCCAACTCTTGACAACGTTTCAGGCCGGCTTCGATAGCCGCTGCGTTCGTGGTGTCAAGAGACACGGCCACGTGAGGAGCCACCTCGTGGACGATCTCAACCAGCCAGGGCATAACCTCGTGCCCGTCCTTCTTGCGCCGGCCGATGTTGAGGTCTATCATCTGAGCCCCTCCCTCGACCTGTTTCCTGGCCAGCTCCTGCAGGGCTTTGGCATCCCTCTCATCTACGGCCCTTCGGACCAGGTTGGATATGATTTGAATGTTCTCGCCTATGATATACACGTTATCCTCCTCTCTGTTATTGGATGTTGGAAGTTGGATGTTGGATGTTGGATTGATAGCCCGTCCAATCTCCAACCTCCAACCTCTAATCTCTAGCCTCCAGCAGCCTCACTACCGAGGGGAAGCTAGCCAGGTCGGTATGGGGCAGAAAGAGGGCTTTGGTGAACTCATCCATAAAGGTGTTATCGGCCGATAGCTCCAGGTAGGTCATCTTGCTGGCGATGTCCACCACCTCCTGGCGCATGTCGGGGCATAGGAGGGCTGTGTAAGCCCCCAAGGCCGAGGTGTTGCCCAGGAACTTAAAGCGGTCCCAAGGCATGTCGGGCAACAGGCCGATCTGGATGGCTTTCTCCACGTTGATGTATTTGCCAAAGGCGCCGCCGATGAGCACCTGCTCCACCTCAGCCAATTGCAGCCCCACGCTGCGGGTTAACACCGAGAAACCGGCATAAAAAGCCGCCTTGGCCCGGATCAGGTTGGCGATGTCCACCTCGGTGATCAACACGTCCTCGCACCCCCCCTCTTTCCCCCCCAACCCTTCGACCCTGCTCAGGGCAGGCATGGGGGGGGCGTCGGCCCTTCGATGGGGCTCAGGGCAAGCCCAGGCGACCACGTACTCAGGGCCGTGCTCGCCGATGCGCACCCTCGGCGTATCCAGGCTCTGATTGATCTTGCCACCCTTGTCAATGACCCCGGTGATGAACATCTCCGCCAGCAGCGAAATCATGCCTGAGCCGCAGATACCCCGCGGAGGCACATCACCAATGACCCGGATGGTAGGCTCGTAGGTTTTGTTGTTGATCCAGACCTCCTCGATGGCCCCTATAGTGGCTCTCATCCCTGAGTGTACCCCTGCACCCTCGAAGGCTGGCCCGGCCGAACAGGCACAGGACAAGAGCCAATCGAAGTTGCCCAGCACGATCTCGCCATTGGTGCCCACATCTATAAAGAGAGTCAACTGCTCTGTCTGGTACATGAGGGAGCTGAGGACGCCCGCCGTGGTGTCGGCTCCCACATAGGCGCCCACGCCGGGCAGGCAATCCACCGTGGCTTCGGGATTGATGTGCAGGCCCAGTTCTCGCGCCTTGACGGGCAGGGTGTGATTGATGGTGAGCACGTAGGGTTCCAGGCGGATGGACTCTGGCCAGAGGCCCAGGAAAAGATGGATCATGGTGGGGTTGCCGGCCACTGTCATCTTGTCCATCTCTGTCGGCTCTATCCCGTTGCGCACGGCCAACTCGTCTATGCGCCCGTTTATGGTCTGCACCACCAGGCGCTGCAAGTGGTCTAAGCCCCCTTCCTGTTTGGTGGCATAGATGATACGGGAGATGATGTCCTCGCCGCAGGAGATCTGGGCGTTGTATTCCGCCGCCGTGTCCACCACCTGGCCGGTCAAAAGGTCCACCAGGTAGACCACGTTGGAGGTGGTGCCGATGTCCACCGCCAGCCCCCAGGAGCTTCCGGTGCGGTCGCCTGGGCGCAGGTCAATGAGCCGCGGCGGTCCATCTGGAGAAGCCCAGGTGCCCACATCCAAGACGGCGGTCACCCGCCAGTTGGCATCGCGCAGGGTACGGGATAGCTTCTTGATCATGGGCAAGTCGGCCACTAGCCCTCTGACGTTATGTTGGCGGGCCAGCTCCCTCTGGAGACGCTCGAAATCGGTGGTGTTGTCAGCCAAGCTGGGAGGCTCGATCTCCAAGAAGAAGGAGCGGACAGGGTTCTGCCGCCAATCACATTCCATGGGCAGCGCAATGACCTTCTCGGCCTCCTTCTCGCTGGGGAGTGCACGAAGGATCACCTCCTGGGGTGGGATGAAGACCGTCAGGGCGCCTTCAACGACGGCCTGGCAGGCCAGAGCGTAGCCCTGCTCCATCTCCGTTCGGGATAGGCGGCTGATGGAGCGCCGCTTGACCAGTCCTTCCTCCACCACCACCTTACAGCGCCCGCAGCGCCCCTGTCCGCCGCAGGGCAGGTTAAGCTCCAACCCGGCCTGTTCGATGGCATCGGACAGCAGCGTGTCTGCCTCGACTTCTATTCGATTGCCTAAAGGCTTGAGGGTGACGTAGTAGGTGTCTTTCGGTTTGCCCATCGCTTTATGCGTACGTTACGGCATCTCCTCACCGGAACGAGTTGTGCCGTATTCTGTCGTGCCCAGAAGTCGAGCCAACTCAGCTTCATCCATTGTGTGACCCAGATAGTCCAACCTTACCTTTCTTCGATCAACTCTAGTGGGGTGCAGAGTCCTCATCGCCCTGGCCCTCCTTGGTCTCGTATCCCGGAGATTCCTCTCGCGCGTGCTGTGGAACTGCCGTTGCCACCGGGCGGTAGGAGATCCTGTAGGCTGGCTCCTCCAGAAAGGTAAAGCTTTCTACCAGCGTGTGGAAGGCTCCCAGCCAGGTTTCGTAATCCTCTTCCGAGGCCGCGTAGCGCAGTTCATAGAGCTGGTCTCCTCGTTGGAAAAAGATGTTGCGTTCACGGATCACAGTCCGCTGAGGATGGATGCTATTCAACGGCAAGGGCATCCAATAAGCAATTTCCACCTCCACTGCAGGCACGCCAGCCACTATGGTAGAGAACGGCCCTAGTTCTTGGCAGCTAAAGGCCGACCGGTATTTGGCGAGTAACTCAGTCGCCGCCTCTGCCGGTGTCCGGTCTGTTGCTCGCGTCACCCTTAGTGCAAATGATGTGGAATAGGTCCCTGCCCGGTTACGAGGACCAGCGATATAAGTATCCATATAGTCCTCTTCTATGATTTCTCGTGCCTTCCAATCAGCAGGATAGAGAAAGGTGTATTCATAAGGTTTACCGGATTGATAACGGACATAACTCCTTTTCGTCATGATGAACCACCTCCTCGCAGGTTCACCTCAAGCATAATCTGGCAGGTTCGGGTAGAGATCGCTGATGATCCACTTGGCCCTCATTTCCCCCAGCGAAATCATCCACCTTGCCCGATCACACTGTTCATCGGTCTCGCTTCCTTTCAATTCATCCCAGACTTCAGCCTCAGCCTTGAACGCATGATACTCCTGGTCAATGGAATTGGGCCGATTCCATTGCGTGTGCGTGCCCTCGTGGGCTAGATGTTGAACCAGAACGTTGAGTAGTGCCCCTCAGCTCCTCGTTGACCACAATCTCGTTCCTCACTGGGTCAAAATAGGCGATGACATCTTCGCCAGTCTGGCCAAATCGCGCGGCTGTACCCTGTTCATGGATGGCTGCTGCAATGGAGTAGCCTGCTCTCATCCCTTCCAGTGCTGTCAATCCATCCTGAAGTTTCTGGATTTCTCCAGGCTGAGCCACTTATGCCTACCTCAAATGATACTATCGAGAACCCAAAAAGTCAAGGTTACCTGTCTACTTCGACCTGAGCCAGAAGCACGCGGTCGCCTCCCGACTTCAGTGGGAGACGCTCAATGCCCTGGTTAGTCCAGTAAAGGCCCACTTCAAGGGTATAATCGCCCGGAGGCGTGTCAGGGTGGACGAGGATTTCGTACTTGTCCGTGATGATGGTGCCCTTCTTCCAGTAGGAGGTCGGGTAAGCATCGCTGGCGGCTATCTTGTCGTGCTGGCCGTAGATACGCTCGTCGCTGCCGATGAGGTGAGTGAAAACCAGGTAGTCCCGATCCATCTCCCCCAGGGCTTCCCAGTACAGGGCTAGATGCAGAATTTGGCCGGGCTCCGCCCGAAAGGAGTCCAGGTCGTAGCCCAGGAGCTGAATCTGGTCGGCGAAATTAGCCAGGTAGCGATGCTGCGGCCCGGTCCCGAAGCGAGGTTGATCCTCCAGAGAGAAGAGCAACAGGGCAAACTCGTGGTGAAAGTTGCGGCCAACTTCCAGGCGCAGGCAGTTCAACATCAACTGATCGAGGATAACGTCGGTAGGGTCTACGAGGCGATTCTGCCAAAGCACCAGCCACAGCCTATCTCGCCCTTGTGCTATCGAATTAAGTTGCCCTGCTGCCCGATAATCAAGGGGTTCCTTGATGGAAAGCACCAGGCCCTCAGGCAAAGGGTAGACAGGCAGCTCACCTCGATAATAATAGGTGAAAGCCGGCAGCATGTGTCCCCCTACCAAGATGATGGCATCCTTGGCCTCGGCGTGAGAGCTGATGTACTCGGCCACCGAGCGAAAGTCGGCCCTGGCGTATTCCTCATCGTCATAGTAGTTGGCCAGGGAGCTGGCCGAGGCGACGCTGACAAAGCCTAGCGAGCAAAGCAAACCGATTAGCGCCGCTATACCAACCAAGCGGGAACCTTTTACCTGGGGCTTGCAGCTTGAGACCAGCTTCCCCAATCCCACCGCCATCAGCAGATAGAAGGCCGGCACAGCCGGCAGCAAGTAGCGCGGCGCGAACTTGGGGCGGTGATAGGAGATAGCAAAAAGCGCACCAATCGGCACGACTAGATAGAGAAGAACGATTCCCAAAGCCGATGGGACTTTAGCGTCCGTTGAATTCTGCAGTCCGTTGTTCCTTTCCCACAGCGATGCCAACACGCCCGCCGCAGCCAATGCCACAAAGCCCAAAGTCGCCAGGTCAGCGGCCTTCCCTCCCAAAGTATGACCCACGCTGAAAGCAGTGAACGTGTCTTTGGTGGCGGCCAGCAGACCAAGAGCGCCTTCCCAATAGGTGGCGTCGGCGGCGTAGCGTGTAGCTACGAAGCGAGCCCAGGGCAGGAAGAGAAGGGCTATGCACAGTTGGGTCAGGAGCCAGGTTCGTAGATTCGTAGATTCGGGATTCGTAGATTCGGGAGTTCGTCTCAATAACCGCTGGGTCAGGAAGGCGATGTTCTCGAATAAGATGATAAAGGCGAAGTAGAAATGGGTGTAGAGGCCCAAGGTGCTTGTGATCACGTAACTGGGCCAAAGATAGCGTCGCACTGAGCTTGTTCCCTTCCTCAACAGGAGAACGAAGGTGTACACCGAGGCTAGGCCAAGGAGGGCGGCCAGGGTGTACATTCTGGCCTCTTGGGAAAACCAGACGTGGAACGGGGAGAGGCTCAGCAGGAAGGCGGCCAGCGAGCCCACCCTCTGGTTGAAAAGCTCCCGACCTAGCCGGAAGAGCAAGGGCACTGCCAGGACCCCGCATATCAGGGAGAGGAACCTGATGGCGAACTCGCTTTGCCCCGCCAGTTTCAACCAGAGATGGAGGATGAGGAAATGCAGAGGAGGG
This sequence comes from uncultured Anaerolineae bacterium, assembly GCA_964446635.1. Taxonomy (GTDB): domain Bacteria; phylum Chloroflexota; class Anaerolineae; order VGOG01; family VGOG01; genus CAYUPJ01. The sequence continues at coordinate 12,252 of CAYUPJ010000065.1, read as the reverse complement.
TGATTGTCGGCCGAGACACCGGCGATCAAATCCTTGAGGCTTTGGTCCGCGTAATAAACACTCACCCCCTCGTCGTACCAGATGCTCTGGTGATCCAGGCGATAAATCCGCAGGGCAAAGGCCAGGATGGTGATGGCGATTATGGCTATCTTGCCCAGATCAAGATGCTTGTTCATTGGTCTATCGTCAGATGGTCAGATCGTCGGATGGTCCGTGGTCAAGTGGTCTCTGGTCCTAGGCCTGACCACCAGACCAAGGACGACCTGACCACTCGACCATTAGACTAGGCCAGGTAAAGCCTACGCCCCATCCTGATTATCAAGCCTGCCACGGGATCAACAAATCCGCCCTTTTTTACCATGAGATAAGCGGATAGAGCGCCAAGTAGCGCTCCGGCGATGACGTCCAGGGGGTAATGAACGCCACAGTAGATGCGAGACAGACCGAGTAGTGTGGCCAGTACGAGGAGCAGAGCCCCTAGCTGGCGGTTGTACATCCAAATGGCGGTGGCCAAGGAAAAACCAACGGTGGCGGGGTTGCTGGGGAAGGATGAATCCGTGGGGCGATAGAAAAGCAAATTGACTTCGTGATCAATGAAGGGGCGAGGGCGAAAGTAGATCAGGTTACACAGCTTCAAGACGATGTTGGCAGCAAACAGAGCTATGATGGCCCGAAGTACAGCCCTTTGATTTCGTTCCCTTTGACTTTGATCCTGGCCCTCGAACCAAAGGATGACCAGGATCAAGGACATCGTCGTGGTCAGAAAATAGTCGTTGACCAACAGGCGCATCAGTCCATCCAGGAAATCGTTACGGCCAGCCAGGTTATTGATCAACTGAAACAACTGAAAATCTAAGGACATCGGTCAAAATCCAACCCCCGAACAAGCTCGGGACTCCAACCTCTAACGTCCAAATCGGCCTGCGACCTGTGACCTGTGACCTGTTATCACAGGTTCTCTTTGAACCAACAAGCTACCAAAGCGGATGTTGCCGGACTACGGGGCAGGCTGAGATGCCCCTCGCCAGGCAGTGACTTCAGCCTTCCTCGCGCCATCTCCTCACCAAGGGTTACGCGAGCCCTCTCGACAGGGGTTATGCCATCTTGGTCACCATAGAGCAGGAGCAAGGGTCGAGAACCCAATCTACCCATCGAATCCAGTGTAGCCAACTCAGCTACCAGTTTCCCTCGCCTCCGAAAGCTGGACCAATGGATGGCTTCCAGGTAGGACATTTCCCTCAGGATGTTCAGCCCTGGTTGGGTGTTGGCCTGGCGTAGACAAGGGGTCAGGGCTAGCACAGCCGCGATCTGTGGGTCGGTCCCTGCGGCTCGGATGGCCAAATCGCCGCCCAGGTCAATTCCCAGGACACCTAGGCGCTCAGAGTCGACATCATCCCGCCGCGTCAAATAGGCCACGGCACTAGGCAGCAAGCCTAGTATCGCAGGGTAACGAACCTCCGCCTCAGGGCCCCAATCTATGGCCAGGACGATGAAGCCTTCCCCGACCAAGTTGGCCACTACGAGATGCAGAGAGCGGGTTCCTTCGGAAGGGCTGGGCAGAGCGCAAATGGCCGCCCTGGGCTCGCCTATGTCTTCTGGTAGATAGAGCGTTCCCCTCAATTGTTGCCAGGAGACAGCTTCATGACGAAAGTAATCGTCGGCCTTCGGGTCGGACCTCTCACGATGCCGGAACCCGTGGAGAATAGAGGAGGTGAGCAGAGTAAAGGCCAAGGCGCAAATCCCGGCTGCCCCGAAGAGAACCGTCAATTCGGATCCGGCCAGGCCGGGGACGAAGACCTCCGGTGTGGCAGCGAAGAACCAAGCGAAGGGCCCTACGATGAGGGCTGTGGCCAACAGGTAACCCCAGGCGGGTCTCCTGGCAGTTTCTATCAAGGTAAGGCCAACCAGTTCATGGCGGACAGCCACGAACTGCAAAGCCCCCACAATGGTGAGGAAAGCCAGGAGGAAGTAATTTATGGCCAAGTGGACGGATATGAAGTTCAGCACGCAGCAATGGCCCCCTTGGTCGAATAATTCTCGGTCGGGTGATCCTAACTATGTGACCACCCGACCATCTGACTGTCCGACTACCTAGCTTTGCCAAAGCTTCAGGTAGGCCGGGATATCCACGGCTTCGCGGGGGCCGACCAGCACCTCCCAGCCAGGCAACTCGTCCTCCAGTTCGCCGGAGATGACGGCCACGAGACCAGGGATGACGATTTTGCGGTGAGCGGTCTTATCCGCTACGTTGAACTGCTTGACCATCTTGGCTATGACTTCAGCATCGAAGTGGCCCGCTGCCCAGCCAGTGAGCACACTCATGCCCTCCGAATCGCAGACCAACAGCCAGGAGGGGATGCCCGAACTCTCTAATTCACCCGCCACGCTGAAATAAGTCAAGGAGAAGTTGGTCGTAGTCAGGAGAGGTGAACCAGCCGTGGGCTCGCCGAATTCATAGACTCCCGGTTCCATCTGGATGGGCTTCTGAGGATCGGTGTAGATGTTCAACCGCAGGGTCAACAGGGGGTACACAGTAGCTGGATCGAAGTGGTCAAGGACGATGAGACCGCTGTACTTGGCGATGTGCTGGGCAGCGAGGGCAGCCTCTTCAGCCTCTGATGTGGCTCCCTCGCCGGGGAAGGTGATGACTGGATAGCCCAGCAGCCGGAAGTTCTTCTTCAACGCCAGACGGCGAAGCTGGGTCAGGCTAATCAGGCTATCTACGGGCCCCCTTGTCCCAGGGTCGAGGACGATGTCCTCCACGCCAGCTCCCTTTACCTGCTCGACCAGGCTGGCCAACGCGGTGAGATTGCTCCCCTCACGCACAGCCAAGGGGAAGTTGTGCTTCTTGGCCACTTCGGCCATAGCTTGCCAGTTGTCCTTGTCGGCAGCGTAGAGCAGAGGGACCGTCTTCTGAAGTTTAGCAATAGCGGCTTCCATGGCCGCAGGATTATTGGAGATAAGGACGAGGGGCAGATTTGCGATAGCCTTCAATGCTCCAATGCGCTCAGCGAATAGCGCGGGGTCTCCAGAGGCATTCTCCACAGCGAAGCCGCTGACAGTTAACTCCATCCCCACCCGCTCCACAGAGTAGCTGGCCGCCTTGGTTACGATAGCCTCGAACTCCTCCAATGGTTGGGTATCCTTAACCCGCACCAGTAGCCCTGGCTCGTGGTAGAAAGTCTTCTCGTGGCGGAACATCACCGTCTCGTTGCCCACCTCGATCTTCCGGCCATCGCTGGAGATAGTTATCAGGCGGATGGGCGGGGCTGCGGCAGCGGCCAGGGCCGCCTTTGCCTCCTCGGATACGTAGGGGCAGACTACAAGCTCGGCCTGCTTCGCTGCCAATTTCATGGCGAAAGCCAAACAGGTGGGGAAACCACACTCCTTACAATTGGTTTTAGGCAGCAGCTTGTAGATTTCAAGACCGCTCAATGCCATTTTATCGTCTCCTTGTCAAGATATTGGCTATTAGGTATTCCCGTCTACAAAGATCTTCATACCACACCCACTAGCGCCTGAATAGGTGCAACTTGTTCTTCAGCTAGTGCAGCAGCATAGTCGAGACAGACGAGGATATCTTCACGCTCAAGTGAGGGATAATCCGCGAGTAACTCCTCAATTGTGTCCCCATTGGCTAGCATGCGAACAATCTGATGGACGGGGATGCGGGTACCCCTAATGCAAGCTTGTCCGTGACAAACCTTCGGGTCAATTGAGATGCGTTCGTACATAACAACACCTCCATCAGCTATCTGCCATTTGCCATCAACTCCTCAATGAAACCCTTGACAGTTCTCACTGTCTCAGGATGGCGTACGGCGACGATATCGGCTCCGGCGTGGAGGAGAGTGACACCCGTCATTGCCTCCCAGGTGCCCCCTCGCTTGGCCCAGTCGCCCCAGGCCTCCGGCACACCCTCGCCCGTCTTGGATTCCTTCTGTCGCCAGGACTCCTCCCCCACGAAGCAGATCATGGGTTGCTGGGTCATGGCGTCGCCGCTGAGAGCAGCTATGCGCAATCTCTCCATAACCGAATAGCCGTACTCGATCCCATAACCCAAGGCTCCAGTGGTGGGGTCCATTAAGATGCGATTCAGGGGAAAGGCCATGTCACTGATCAGGATGGTGAGCTGTTTGGACAGGTTAACGTCCATGGGGGTGCTGGAGATAACCAGTTGGTCGTGGGCTAACGCCGCTGCAACGATGGTGCGGTAGTTCTTGTCCTCACACAGACCCAGCACTATTCGCTCGCCCTTGGCAGCCTCGGCCACGGCCACTAAAAGCTCGTTGTCCACCTCAGCCTGGCCGGGCCCACGCACGATGAGGGGGAGGCCTGTTGCCGCCAACACGTTCTTGACTGTGGTGGCAGCTTCCTTGGGAGCGGTTTTGTTGCCCTCGTTATCAGCGCCTCTCAGCCTCAACATGATGATATCGGCACCATATCCCTCAGCTCTCTCGGCCCAGGTGGCCGGACCGTTGAGCGCGTCGCCCCAGGCCCCCTTGAGAAGGGGCGACCAATCTTCGGGATAGTAGTCCTGGATTTCGATGGCTACAGCGGGTGGATTGGGTATTTTACCCTCGAAGTGCAGGAAGGGAAGGGTAGTCTCCCCGCCGACGGTGACCGTCTTGGCTCGTGTACCTCCCTGCGCAGCGGTGGCACCAAGGGTGACCTCCCGCACCGCACCAGTCCATTTCTCCATAGGTGTCTCTACTGTGACAGGCATCGTTGTCATATCCTCCCTTTTGGATATTGGAGATTAGATATTGGATTGTCAGACCTTCCAATATCTAATCTCTAATCTCGAATTTCTAGAACAGCGGCGGCATGGTCATAGCTGGATGTCCCTTCTCCTCCAGGAAGGGGAGAAGTTCGTCAACAGTGGTAGCCACTCGCTCGTCGGCGATCTTGTCTACAAGGTTAGGATCCCCCTCTCGCTCAGCAGCGGCCTTCAACTCTTCAGCCATGCTTTCCTTGAGGAAACTGGACAACCAGACGATCCGCTTGAGTCCCCCGTCGGCGCGGATAAACTTCTTGCTGACGATGAAGAACTTCCCGTGCCCCATCACCCCAGGGGTCTGAATCCCGCCCCCGCACATGCCGGCCAGGGTGGAGAAGGTCATCCCCGCCGGGGTCATGCTGGGGTCCTCGCGGGAAACGATCATGAAGCCATTGGCCTCTGGGACGATCATCATGATGCACTCAAAGCAACCGCAAGCCGTCATTGGGTTCTCCATGATGGAATACATTGACACTTCTTCCACCGTTCCATGAGAAGCTCCCTTGGCGTACTCGTTGATCCCTGCGAAATAGCCTTTGAGTGGGTCTAAGTACTCACCCTTTACAATGGGCTGGTTTGGCCCGGTGGGGTTGATCTGAAAAGAAGCCTTGCAATCCAGCCAGTTGTAGGCGCCGCAGAGCCCCAATCGCTCCGGACTGACCACACAGACGTGGTTGGGGGCAAAACTCTGGCAGAGAATGCAGCTATAGAAAGTATCCACACTCTCATCAGTCATGTCGGCCAGACGCCGGTTTCGGAAGTCGTAGGCTACGCGGGCCTTCTCCAGCCACTGCGCGTGCAGCTCAGGCTCAGTAATGATAGTGACCTGCACCTTGTCTACAATGGCCCCGAAATCAGAGTGGAAGCGAGCGTGAAGGATCTTGGCAAAGTGCTCCAGGTTGAATCCCTTCTCGGCAGCAGCTTTGCTCAGGCGGATCCAGGCTATATCGCGCTGGCCGATGTGCTGAACGCCAGAAGCGGCGTTGAGGAAGTAGTGAATCTGGCGCTCCAACACTGGCTCGAAGTCCTCTTGCATCTTCCGCCCGGCCACCTCGACCACGATCCCCAGGTCCATGTATCCACCCTCTTCGATATCCTCGAAGCCAGGCCCGACGACTTCGATCTTGCCATCCTCCACCTCGTCAGCAGGGCTCATCTTCAGGTACTCGAAGGCGCGAGAGTACTTACCGCCAAACTCAATCCTCATGTCTTCCCGGCGAACCCTCTCCCCTTCGAAGGCTGACCCGTAAGGCACGGGGATGGGCACTTCGGTGATCTTCAACTTGACCCCGCGCACTTCGATGCAGCGCTGCACCAGCCGCTTGGCCTTCTCGGCATCTGTCTTCCCCTCAATGTCGTCGAAGGGCATGGAAATGACGTGCTCGTACTGGGTGACACCGGTGGGCAGTATCTGAGGGATGACAGTATCGGCAATGGCGGGGAAGCCGTAGCTAATGGCGCCCGCCGCAGTGGCGTACCTCAGATCGTCCACCTCACCCAGAGCCAGGGCGAAGGCGAAGACGCGATACTTGTTGTACAGCAGAATCTCGCGTGCCTGGCCACCTTTCATGCCGCCGAAAGTCAGCGCCGAACGGGTAGCGAAGCCCAGGGCATAGATGGCGGAGATGGTATCCGTGCCAAAGGGGACGATGTAGGTGTCGTAGCCCATCTCCACCCCTTCCTCCATCAATTGGTGGATGATACTTCGCCCGTTGATGTTGCCGGAGAGGAAGACCAGGATGTTACGCTGTTGCAACTCCCGCACGATTTGCACTGCCGCCTCGTTAGACTTAGCGGCGCCGATGATGGCTGCAAAGCCCGGCATCCGCCCGTCCACGAGCTGGATGCCCCAGGAGCGCAGTTGGATATCATCAATGGGGCCGTTGGCATAGCCGCCTGCCTCGCCCTTCTCCACATCGGGGCTGGTGAAGCTAGTGCCGGTGAGCTGCAAACCGGGCATCGGCTCTGGCTGCTCCCCGTAGGCGAAGCGGATGCCCTCAATGGCCTCCTCTGCAAAGAGCGTGGCCATCCCACAGTCGAGGGTTTCACCCAGATAGGGCAACCAAATGTGCCCCTCAGGCTCAGGGTGCAGCAACGCCTTGGTCCGCTCAATGACCCGCGGGAGATCGCCGATCTTGCTTACCTCCAGGCCAGTGAAGCCCAGGACGACGGGGAGATAGTACGCGGTATTGGGGAATTGAATCGGCGCATCAGGCCCCAGTTCTTTCAGGGCCTTCTGCAGCAGATCATCAGCTTCTTTGACGATACGGTTAGCGCCACGGATGGCGGCGGTGGCGATATATCGAGACATTTAGTCGTCCTCCTTACTGAAGTTTCTTATCTCCTAAAGCCTCCTGTAAACCTCGTCGTGTTTACCGATATCCTCAATCGTGATCACCTTGTTCGTCCTGTCGAGCGAGTAGGGGATACGATACTGCCCACAATGCAGGCTGTATTCCCAATGGCCCTTCAACCGCTCGTGGGCGATGGCATCGGCGTTTTCGGCCAACCAGTAGATCTTTCTCACTATGTCGTCGCCGATAGTCCTGGGGAGCTTGCTGAGCCTCTTTTTGGCCCTGTCCGAGATGATCACCTCGTACACGGATCGCCCCCCAGACCTAACTCCTTGACCACGTCCTCGAAGGCGTGAACCTTGCCCTCGGCTATCTCCCGCCTGGCCTCCTCCAACTCTTTGGCATACTCAGGAGTAGGTACCCAGTCGCTGTAAAATGCCTTGTAGCCTTGCTCGTCAATGAAGTAGGCCCTCACCTCGCTGGGAAGCTTGCCCTCCTGCTTTTCCAGGTAGTCGGCATAGTCCTCTTCGCTGATGAAAACGAGGTAGCCTTCCTCGTCTATGTAGTAACACTGCTCCTCCCTGACCACCTCTCTCATCAGCTCTTTCAAGTCGCCGACGGTCATGGTACCAACGGGTTGATCTAAAGCCAGCTTAAGCATGCCTCCCCCTCCTCACGATAACTCTGGCACCTTGGCGCTGTAGAGGTTCACCGGCAGACCAGCCTCCATGGCCTCCAAGAACTGAAGCATCAGCCTGTCGCCGCTCTTGCCGAAGCGGGTGGGATCGTACTCCACCAGACCCAAAGCAGCCCGCTTCTTGTCAATGTGCTCCAGGGCGCGGCGGACGGCCTCCTCAGGATCGGGAATGAACTCCAGCTTGCCGCCAACCCGCTCCTCCCAACCCTCACTGATGAAGCGATCCACTACGGGGCTGTTGGCCACCGGCGATTCGCTGCCGAAGATGGTGTACACTCCTGAGCCGACGAAGTAGCAGCCGATGGAAATGGCCTTTTCGCTCATCCACTCCGGAGCGAATCCCACTCCTGGGATGTCGGCGATGTCGTCGCCCAGCCCGCCCTCCGTAGCCATCTGGCTGAGGGTGGTGAGGATGCGGGTGTTGTCCACGCAACTGCCCACGTGCAGTACGGGTGGGATGCCCACCGCCTCGCAGATCTCCCGCAGGCCGGGGCCGGCGTACTGGGCCGCCTCTGGCGACAAAAGCCCGTACTTGGCGCAGGCAATGGCTCCGCAACCGGTCATCACCACCAAGACGTCGTTCTTAATCAGCTCGCGCGTGATGTAGTCATGGGCAGCATCCTGACAGGTGCGGGGATTATTGCAGCCCACCACCCCCGCCACACCCCGCAGCCTCCCCTGCACCACGGCGTCGTTCAGGGGACGGAAGGAGCCCCGATAGAAGCCACCCAGGGCGTAGTTGATGTACTCGTGGGAGAAACCAACCACCAACTGGTTGACCTCTTTCGGGATGCGCGTCTCCTTACGGTTGGGGAAGTTATCAATCCCCATCTTCACGATCTGCTTGGCAATGTCCAGGGCACGATGCTCGTCAAACTCGACGTGAGTGGCCCCCTCGATGCGCGCCTTGGGAGAAGTGGTGACCAAAGTGGTGTGGTAGCGCTCAGTCAGGGGAACCAGGGCTTGCATGATGCACTGGATGTCCACCACCATCAGCTCGATGGCGCCGGTCATAATGGCCAACTCCTGGCTCAGGAAATTGCCGATGGTGGGCACTCCCTGGCGCATCAGTGTCTCATTGGCCGTGCAGCAGATGCCTGCCAGGTTGATACCCTTGGCCCCCTTCGACTTGGCGTACTCAATCATCTCCGGATCGTTCACCGCCACCAGGATCATCTCCGAGAGGGTGGGCTCGTGGCCGTGGATGACAATGTTCACCTCGTCCTCGCTCAGCGCTCCCATGTTAGCTCTCGCCATGAGGGGGACTGGAGAGCCGAACAGGATGTCGGTGATGTCAGTGGAGAGCATCGAGCCGCCCCATCCATCGGCCAGGGCATTCCGCAGCCCGGCCCTCAGAATGTTCTCGTAGTCCTGGTCGGTCCCCACATTGGTGCGGTGCATAATGTCCACCACCTCCCGGTCTATGCCGCGTGGGGCGATGCCCAGTTTGCGCCACATCTCCTGCCGTTTTTTGGGGGCGCGCTGGAGGTAGATCAACTCTCCCTTCTGCTGGCCGAATTCAGCCAGGGCCTTCTCTGCCACTTCCTTAGCGATTTCCATAGTCTCCCGGCCCCGGGTGGCCACCCCCAGTAGCCCCGCCACCTCTAGCAATTTGTTCACGTCGCGGATCTCGTAATCGGGAGCCTCACCCTCAGCGGCGGCAAGGAGCGTCAGAGCCATATCGCGCCCGTGGTCAGAGTGGGCGGCGGCACCGGCAGCGATCATGCGGGCCAGTCTGCGGGCGGCTACCGTCTCGATGGTGGCCCCGCAGATCCCTGTCTGGCCTTCCTTCACCAGGCGGCAGGGGCCCATGGCACAGTGAGCACAACAAGCCCCCTTGCTTCCAATGGGGCATGGTTTCATCGCTTCGGCGCGAGAAAAAGCAGTGGAAATACCCTCGATCTCGGCAATCTCCAACAGAGCTTTGATGGTTGGATCTATGGTCTTGTTATTCGTAATCATGTTCCTCTTTCTAGCATCAGTATTTACGGAAGTCTCCAGACATTTGCAAGTCGAGCACGTTGGTCTCGGTTATCCTTCTTATCATCTTGAACCAGGTGGAATCGTCTTCCTTGCCCTCCGGCGGGCTGGGGATTTCCCAATTCTCTCCTGGCCCATAGCCCGCTGCTCGAAGGGTCTCTTCTATCGTGCCTGGCTCCAGGCGGGCCGAATCATAGCCAACGATGACTCGCTTGAAAGCGCTGCTAGCCAGGACATCCTCCACGCCATCCAATGGCAGCAGAGCCTCACGCACAGCTTTGACGTGATGGTCGGCATACATTTTCGGTACGTTAAAAACAGTCTTCTCCACGTTTGCGTTCCCTCCTTAACACTCAATTACCCAATATCTAATATCCATCAGATATTGGATATTGGATATTGGATATTGGATATTGGATATTAGATATTTGGAAGGCGGGGAGAGCATCCTGGCCCTCCCCGCCTTCAGAGCATGGGGCTTAGGACAGCCCAACGACCTTGCCAGTCTCCAGGTCAATGTCTATATCCATGAAGACCGGACGGGAGGGCAGGCCAGGCATGGTGCGCATCGTACCGCACAGCGGGTAGAGGAAGCCGGCTCCCACCGAGGCGCGGATGTCACGGACGGGCAGACGATAGTTCTTGGGCACGCCCTTCCAGGTCGGATCATGAGACAGCGAGAGGTGAGTCTTGGCCGTGTTGATGGGCAACTTATCGTAGCCCAGGTCGGTGTACAGCTTGATCTTGGCCTCGGCGGCTGGATCGTAGTCCACTCCGTTTGCCCCGTAGACCTTGGTGGCAAGGGTCTCGATCTTGTCCTTGATGGAGATATCCAGTGGGTAAAGGAATTTGAAGTTCGAGGGCTTCTCACAGGCTGCCACCACTGCCTCAGCCAGCTCGGCGCCGCCGGCCTCCCCCTTGGCCCACACCTCGCTGACGAAGGCACCCTCGGCCCCGGCCTCGACGGCTGCCTTCTTGACCATCGCAATCTCGGCGTCGGTGTCGGTGACGAACTTGTTGACTGCCACCACCACCGGGATGCCGAACTGGAGGGCGATCTTGATGTTGGCCTCCAGGTTGGCCAGGCCCTTCTCCAGAAGGGTCAGATTTTCCTGCTTATAGGCCGGGTCGAGCGGTACGCCCGCCACCACCTTGGGGCCGCCACCGTGCATCTTGAGGGCTCGCACGCTGGCCACGATGACCACACAGTTGGGGATGAGCCCTGAGTAGCGGCACTTGATGTCGAAGAACTTCTCCATGCCGCAGTCGGCACCGAACCCCGACTCGGTGACCAGGTAGCCACCGGAGGCCAGCTTGATGCCGATTTGGTCGGCAATGATGGACGAGTTGCCGTGAGCGATGTTGGCAAAAGGCCCGGCGTGGACGAAAGCGGGGCTGCCGGCCAGGGTCTGCATCAGGTTGGGCATGAGGGCATCCTTCATCAGCACGGTCATGGCCCCCGCCACACCCAGGTCCTCGGCCGTGACAGGGTTTCGTTTCGTGTCGGTGCCGATGACGATGCGCCCAATCCGCTCCCGCAGGTCCTTCAAGCTGGTGGCCAGGGCCAGGATGGCCATTACCTCGCTGGAGACGGTGATGTCGTAGCCCGACTGACGAGGCCGGCCATCGTCTTTAGTGCCCAGTCCGACAACGACATTGCGCACCGCCCGGTCGCTAACGTCCACCACCCGGTTCCAGGTAATGGCATAGGGGTCAATGTCCAGGCGGAAGAAACGGCGCCGTTCTTCAGGCGTCAGTTCCGATGGCTTCTCCGCCGCGATGCCTAGCTTCTTCAGCCGGACGTGCATCCAGGGGGCGAACTCGTCCTTGGGGCAGAGCGCTTTGGCCAGGCGCTCATCGCTCGATGCATCCTCGTGCATGATGCGGGCGTCAATAGCCGCTGCCAGCAGGTTGTGAGCTGCGCCCACGGCGTGGATATCACCTGTTAGGTGCAGGTTGAAATCCTCCATGGGCACGATCTGGGCGTACCCACCGCCGGCCGCGCCACCCTTGATGCCGAAGGTGGGTCCCTGCGAGGGCTGGCGGATGCAGGTGAACACTTTCTTGCCGATGTAGTGCAGCCCCTGGCTAACGCCGATGGTGGTGACGGTCTTCCCTTCGCCCAGAGGAGTGGGGGTGATGGCTGTCACGTCCACGTACTTGCCGTTGGGCAGGTCCTTGAACCTCTCCAACACATCCAGGTGGACCTTGGCTTTGTATTTGCCGTACAAGTCCAGGTCATCCTCGGTGAGACCTAACTCCTCGGCGACCTCACGGATGGGCCTCAGTTTGGCTGCCTGAGCGATCTCGATGTCGCTGGGTACAGGTGATTTAACGTCTACTATCATGTGTGCCTCCTTGTGAAATGTTTTTTGATTGCTTCCTATCTAGCTGCTCGCAACACCGCGTTATATTACCACAGGGAAGAGGGATTGTCAAACTGCTTACGCAGAGCGTATCAAGTTTGGGACAAGGTCGTTGTGGTCTCCCCAAGAGATAGC
>CAYUPJ010000064.1:0-19649 GCA_964446635.1 uncultured Anaerolineae bacterium | reverse complement strand
TCGCCTGTATCCCTACTCCTGTCCCCCAAGCCAGTCAGAACCGCTGCGCAAGCCCACTCTCCTCCACGTTTGCCAATTCAAGTGAAAGCAGTTATAATGACGGCATATCGTTTTGATTGCAGGAAGGAGAACGTAACATGACGATTCCGAAATCCAGTGTCCAGGAGCTAACCAACAGAGCCCATGAGATGGGAGCCGACGTGTTGCGCGGCCCTCTCCAGCGCCTCGACGAAGAAGGAGGCTGGGCAATAGGAAACATTCATCTGATGGACTGGCTGGCTAGATACGAGGGCCGAGATCTCATTCTGATCGCTGCTGTGATTGGGGAAGAGCAAGAACTGCTCACAAAGACTTGTGGAACGTGCGGGCGTGAGTATAGTGGCAGGGAGTGCCCCTACTGCCGAGAGGCCCGCGAGAGACTGAGAGGCAGGCAGGCCTAAAGTAAGGATGGAAAATGGTGGGAGAAGTTTGCTATCCCCAGAATGATTGATGCTAGGATGACGGGGTCTCAGTCGGGGCAGTGGTTGGAGGTACGGGTGTCGCTGTGGGAGTAGGCGTGGAAGGGGTTGCTGTTGCAGAGGCAGATTCCGCTTCCTCGACGGGGATGTTCAGTATTTGTCCAACGACGATCAGGCTTGGGTCGGTGATCCCATTGGCTTCCACTATTGCTGCCACTGTAGTACCATACTCTTTGGCTATACCACTTAATGTATCGCCCGCTACGACAATATGAGTACGAAATGTGGTACTGGCACCGGGCTGTGACGTTGGCGTGGCAGAAACCAGCCTGCTAGTGACGGACGAGCCAGAGACAACCGTCTGCGTGGGGTATGGTGTGTGGGTGGGCGCTAGCGACACAGCGGGGTAGGTCGGATACGGAGTGGCGGTGGGCATGGCTTCTATGGTTGCTTTTACAGCCTCAGCTACCAATCGCTGTATCTCAGCCGGGTCGGGCGTGGGCGCAACAAGGCGGCAAGCGGTCGCAGTAGTGGCTAACATCAGGCACATGGACACTAGCAAAGTTACCCTTTTCATCGTTTCACCTCTTTGGATTGTTGCAGGAATAGTATAGCAGAATTCAGTCTACTTGGCAAAAGCGAAGAGCCACCCGCATTCGTTGCGCAGGTGGCTCGCCCGAAGCACATGGTGCTTGACGAGGCCACGACTAGTGGAGATGGGGATGAAGTCTCCGCTTGCCTTTGGCTACTGCGGTTTAGATTCACTCTCTGCCTCTCGGCGGTGAGGAAATCTGCGGCTCTTTTCGAGATATTCGTCTAACATATTGAGGCTGTACCTGCGATGGCCGCCAGGAGTGCGGAAGGGATCCAGCAACCCTTCCATCTCCATCTTCCTTAGAGTATATAGGCTCACCCTCAAATACTCAGCAGCCTCCTTTGCTGTGAGGATGGTCATTTCCTCATGGGGCATAATCTCTTCCGCCATATCACCCTCCTGATTACGGCCAGAGTGGCAAGCTAACCATCAGCGTCGTTTCCGACTGCTTGGCTGGCTCGATGCTTGCTCCTCGTTCCTTCCTCAGGTTCATAATTGTTTACGCTGTTTTCTCCTTATCCCTGATTATAGCATAGTATGGACGAAGACGCAACTATCGGCCGGTCAGCTTAGGTCTCCTCAAAGGGCAAGAAAGATAGGGATGTGGAAAGGCCTGTAAGGATAACAACCATTCCCGCCGCTCCGGCCAGAGAAAACTCTCCCCGAAAATCCTTTTTCAGATCCATAGCCTTAATCTGAAAATCAATGGAGGAGATTCTCATTCTCAGCAGGGCGTTTTCAAAGCTCACCTCGCCACTGTCGTTTTCCACAAACAGATACGACTCTTTCCCACCCTCTCGCCTTCTGATGCTCCGTCCTTTCGGGCCCCTCTGGACATAGAAGGCATTATCCTCCTCCTGTTCAAAATCGTCTTTCCTGAGAAAGAGCCTGGGCTTGTCCAGGTAGGGTTTGCCGTGGTGGACACAGAAAGTCTCACAGTTGCCGCACTGGTTGCAGAAATCATCAACGTGGATGATCTGCCGGGCCTGCTCCAGCCGGAAGACCTCCTCCCCGGTCACCACCAAGTTCCCCTGTCGGCAGGCGACCCTGGGCAGTGGCCGACTTAGGGGTGAGATGATGAAGGTGTAGTTGGCCCGGTTGGGGCATACCTCCACACACTTGTCGCACAGGATCGAGCATTGGAGACAGCGGGTCGCCTCGCTCAGGGCCGTTTCCTCTGTCAGGGTCGCCTCCACTAGGTCGAAGCCACCACGCTGATCGGGCGGGAGCATCGCTGCCTGGTGCTGCGCTGCCTTTCTAGCCCGGACACGCTTGACTTGCGCGGTTTCTTCCTCGGAGAGCGCAGGAAGGTGGACGGACGGCCGTTCAAACGGCACGCCCAACTGGCGGCAAATCGCCTCCGCTGCCCGCCGCCCATCGGCGCAGGCCTCAATGATGGTGGCTGGCCCCCGCACCGCGTCGCCACCAGCGAAAATACCTGGCACACTAGTCGCCAGAGTGAGTGGGTCAACGACGACCCAATCTCCAACTTCCAACCCTTCGGCTAGGCTCAGGGCAGGCTTCCAATTTCCAACCCTTCGGCTAGGCTCAGGGCAGGCTTCCAATACCTGACCAATGGCGATGACGATGGAATCTGCTTCGATCTGGAATTTGCTGCCGACGACGGGGATCGGCCTTCTCCTGCCATCTGGACCCGGCTCTCCCAACTCGTTGCGCACACACTCCAGGGCGACGACCTGTCCCTCCTGCAAGATGACCCTGGTGGGGGAAACCAATTCCTCCAGGATCACGCCCTCAACGAGAGCATCTTCGATCTCCTCCTCGTCGGCCGGCATCTCGCTTCGGGTCCGACGGTAGACGATGGTTACTGGCCCGCTGATAAGCCGCTTGGCCGTCCTGGCCGCATCCATAACCGAGTTCCCTCCGCCGATCACCAGCACCCTGTTGCCCAGCTCGATCCTTTCACCACGCCGCACCCGGTCGAGGAATTCCAAACCGTGGTAGACGCCTGCACCCTCTTCACCTTCGATGCCCAGACGAGCGTCTTTCCCGGCGCCCGAGGCGATGTAGACGGCGTCAAATCCGTCTGCCAGAAGCTCCTCCGGCGGGAACGTGATGGGATGGGAAAGTTCGATCTTCACTCCCAGCTTGATGATTCGGTCAATGTCCTCCTGAACGATGGCTTCAGGCAGACGGAAGGTGGAGGCGATGACTAACATCCCTCCAGCCCGGTCTCTGGCTTCGTAGATGGTCACCTGGACACCGTTTAGGGCCAGGAAGTAGGCCGCCGCCAGGCCGGAGGGGCCGCTGCCGATAACTGCTACTCGGGCTCCAGAAACCAGGTTTTTTTCGAAAAACCTGGTTTCTCTGCCCCCACCCTTTTCGGCGGCGAACCGTTTGAGAGCCCGGATGGCGACAGGCTCGTCGTAATTGTTGCGGGTGCAGCGGGTCTGGCACAGGTGGTTGCAGGTGTAGCCGGTGACGCCGGGCAAAGGGTTGCGGGAGAGGATGACCTCCAGTGCCTGGTCGTATTCCCGCTGGGAGATCAGCCAGGCATATTTGGGCACGTCCTGCCGGACCGCGCACTGCTCCACGCAGGGAGCGGTGATGCAATCGAAAAGGTCTAGTTTCGATTCGACCTTGGGCAGGCCGTAGGGGTGGTAAGCTTTCTTGTAGCGCGGGTCTTCCAGGGCTTGAGCCGCCTCTCGTTCCAGGTTGGCCAGCTTGTCTCGCGCCAGTTCCTGGAGGCTCGTCACTCCCAGATCGCGCATGTTCCTCTCCAGATTCTCCAGGTATTGGATGAACCTGGAATAGCCGCCGGGTTTTAGCAAGTCCGTGACCGCCGTGACCGGCCTGGCGCCAGCAGCCAGGATGCCTGTCAGATTGAGAGCATCGGCTCCGGCGGAGAAGGAAACGTTTAGCCCCTCGCCGAAGTCCTGGGAGAGCTTGTGGAAGAGATTGATGGTAATCGGATAGAGAGCGCGTCCCGACATGTACACTTCGTCGCCGGGAAGGCGATCCTTGTGGTTGGCCATGGCCAGGGTGTTGCTCAACTTGACCCCAAAGGTCAGGCCCTGCTCGGCAGCAACCTCTTTCAGGGTTTTGATCAGTTCCACCGCCCGCTCGTATTGCAGATCGTGCTCGAACACGCGGTCGGGGATATGGATCTCCGTGAAGCCGAGGTGATCGTGGATGATGTGCATCACCTCCTCTTTGCCCAGCAGGGTGGGGTTCAGCTTAACCGTGGTGTGCAACCCTCTTCCCTCCATCAGATACCTGGCGATTCGTTCGATTTCGTCCGGAGGGCAGCCGTGCATGGTGGAAAGGGTGACGTTGTTGGTGACACGAGTCGGGATCTCGATGTCGGCGAACTGAGGAAACTTCTGTTTCAGAACCGCCTGGATTTCGGCGATTTCCTCGGAGGCATCCTCCAGCCGGTCCATGAAATGGGTCATGGGTGGGCTTTGAATCCCCTCTAGGTTGTAGCCGACGCTCATGTTGAAAACCGTACCGGCTGGCCCCTCAAAGCCCAGCAGCCGGTGAAGGATGTGGACGAGGGACCAAGCCTTGACGTACTCGCTGGCCGACTGCTCCAGCTTGAGCTCCTGAGACCATTCGACGTTGTAGCCCTCGTCCTCCATGTCAATGCAGGGCCTGGGAATCTCCAGCTCATCCATGATTTGCACGGTTTTCAGCTCGATGAATCGCCCCCCGGAAAGCCAGGCGCATGAGATGTTCTGGGCCAACTGGGTATGGGGGCCCGCCCCTGGTCCGATGGGGGTGGCCAGGTAATGGCCGAAGAGGTCCGGGATGGCGTAGGGACTCTCCTCTCGGGGCACGTAGAAAAGCGAGCGGTGGATCCCAAAGATGGACTGGTTCGCTTCAAGCTCTTTCAGAATCCAGTTGAGAAGGGCTTCGAAGGATTGGACTTTCATAACATCAGACATAGTTTTTCCTTTCTCGTGTTACAATGTTGCCCTGCAACATTTGCGTTGTCCGCGAGAATCTTACTGTCATTGCGAGGCGACGCTTTTCCGCCGAAGCAATCCCCAAGTAGCTACGTGGAGATTGCTTCGTCGCTCCGCTTCCTCGCAATGACACACACGGGAGTTTGGTTGCGGCTGGGCCGCGCTAAGTTTTTGAGGTAGGAGTGCGGACGCAAGTCCGCCCCATAAGCAGACTCGCGTCTGCACTCCCCCTCGATTACATCCCCGTGGGGATGTCCAAGAAGGTTGTCTCTAGGTCGAATTTCTCCTCCAGATGGCGGGCCAGCGCCTTCACGCCCAGCGTCTCGGTGGCGTAATGGCCTCCATAGATGATGTTGAGGCCCCATTCAGCGACCTGATGGAAAAAGGAGTGGCTGGTCTCGCCGGTGACAAAAGTGTCGAAGCCGGCCTCGGCGACCTGATCCATCAGGAAGGCCGCCCCGCCAGAGATGCACCCCACCTGGGATGCCTCCGCCGGTCCGTGCGCCAGCACGCGCGCTGGAGGTTCGCCGATAGCCCGCGCCATCCGTTCGACCAGCGCGTCCAGCAGTAGGGGTGGATTCAGCGCGCCGCCAAGGCCGACTTTGTTACCGTGATACTCGCCGAAGGCGTGGGTATCTTTCAATCCCAGCAGACGGGCCAACTCTGCATTGTTGCCCACCTCGGGGTGAACGTCCAATGGCAGGTGAACGGCATATAGGCTGCAATCCCCCTCGATGAGCGTCTTCACCCGCCGGAAGATGGGACCAACCAAGCGCAGGGGCTTGTCCCAGAAAAGTCCGTGGTGCACAATGAGCAGTTGGGCCCCATTGGCGACCGCCTGCTCAAAGGCGGCCTGGCAACCGTCCACGGCGAAGGCGACTTTGGTCACCTCCTCTGGTCCCTCCACCTGGAGGCCGTTCTGGGAGCTATCTTCGATCTCTTTGACACGCAGGTAGTCGTCGAGGTAGGTAATCAGTTCGTCACGTTGCATCTGAGCCTCCTATACTCTCTTCCAGAGCTTACCCGCCAACTCCCGCGAGCGAGCGCAAATCTCCTCTTCATCTAGTGTCAGGCTCTCTCTGTTCCGCATCAGCACTTGACCGCCGACGATGGTCGTGTCCACTCCCGTGCCGTCCACGCCGAAGATGATGTGCCAGGGGAAGTTGCCTTCGGTCAAGGGAGTAGTGGGCTGGTAATCCACCAGGGCCACATCGGCCAGGGCGCCTACGGAGAGCTGGCCCAGAGGGCCAGGGCGCTGTCCTGAGCTTGTCGAAGGAAAAAACAGGCTAGCTGTTTGTGCGTTGTTCTGGAACGCCATCTGCATCACCTGGTCGGCGCCCATGACCCGTGGATCGCACTTACTCAGTTTGTGCACCAGATAGGCGGCGTGCATCTCGGTGAACATGTTATTGGAGAAGCCGTCATTGCCCAGGCCAACGTCAATCCCCATTTTCAGCATACGCGGCACATCGGCCACGCCCACGGCGTTGTTCATGTTGGAGCGGGGGTTGTGGACCACCCGCGTGCCTGTCTCTCGCAGGAGTTCCATCTCGTAAGCGTCCACGTGCACGCAGTGGGCGGCGATGGTTTTGGGACCCAATACGCCGAACTCGTTCAACCTCTCCACCACCCGCAGGCCAGACTTCTTCAGGCTATCCCGCACATCGGCCATGTCCTCAGCCACGTGGATATGGAAACCTACGCCCAATTCATTGGCCAGATCCACCGCCTCCTCCAACGTCTCATCGGAGAGCGTCAGCGAGGCGTGCAACCCAAATGTTCCCGCAATTAACCCTCCTGCTCCCTTGCTCCTTTGCTCCCCTTCGGGCTGAGCCCTTCGACTGGGCTCAGGACAGGCCTCAGGGCGAAGCCTTGCTCCCTTGATAAATCGCTCATTCTCCCTAATCCCTTCTTTTGCCTTCTCCTCCCCATCCCTATCCGTCACCTCGTAGCACAGGCAGGCTCGCACTCCGGCCTCCTCCACCGCCTCGGCGATGATGTCCAGTGAGCCTTCGATGTCGCTGGGAGAGGCGTGGTGATCTATGAGGGTGGTGGTGCCGTGGCGGATGGCATCTACCAGGCAGACCAGCGCGCTATAGCGAATGTCTTGCCAAAGGAGAGCCTTGTCCAATTGCCACCACAGCTTCTCCAGAATCTCTGGAAAGTTCTGAGGAGCTTCGCTGGGGATGGCCATTCCTCGAGCGAAAGCACCATAGAAGTGCGTGTGGGCACAGATCAACCCGGGCATCGCTATTTTGCCCTGGGCGTCAAGGATCTCCTCAGTGGGGTATTTGGACCTGAGCTCCGCCGTGGAGCCCAAATCGGCGATGTGCTGGCCCGTGATGAGGATGGCCCCATCGTGGATGACCTGGCTCTCCTTGCCAAAGGTGATGAGCGTACTATTGGTGATGAGCATTTCTGCACCTCCTTCATGTTCAGCCCCGCTTCCACCACCACCAGATAAGAGCCCCGCCAAGGGGGATTAGCCCAAGGAGAGCGATGGTACCGATGTCGAGAAGTGAGCTAGGGAGCTGGGGGGGCGGGGTGCTGGTGGCAGTGGGCGTCAGGGATGGAGTGACTGTGAGGGTAGGGGAAGGTGTGTTCGTTGCTGTCGGCGTCGGCGTGTTTGTGGCTGTAGGTGTGGGAGTGGGCGATGGCGTCAGAGTAGCGGTAGGCGTAGGAGTAGGTGGCGGCGGGGTAGCGGTGGGCATAGGGGTAGGCGACGGTGTATTGGTCGTCGTCGGGGTAGCGGTGGGAGAGGGTGTGGCCGTGCTGGTGGGCGTAGCCGATGGCGTTGGGGTGGGTTGGAGGGAGCCACGAGCCGAGGGCGAGCCCTCCTCGACCAACAGCAGAGGGCTGCCCCCGATGAAACAGCCGCTGGGATCGCTACAGAGCGCGCCGGGCAAAGTCAGAACGTATTGACCATGGTCCGCAGTCAGTGTCCGGCTGTGCCCCTCTTTGTTCACCAGGATAGCCTGAGGGGCTATGGCCTGCACAGCGATTGTTCTAGTTACAGGCGAGCGATTCCAGAGCACGGTAGTCGTCCTCTCTCCCCGATCAATAGTAACCTGATCAATCTCCCCTTGGCGGGCCAGGCTGGCTTTGCGGGCGCCGGCAAAGTAGGTGGTCACTACCTGGTAGGCAACGAAGGCTGGGCGGAGGCTGCCATCGGCTCGAACTAGACCGTAAGGCTCAGGGTTGGCGTGGACGTCGCCGGGTTTATCAATCATTTTGTAGACCGCGATGCGCTCGACCCCGGCCGCCAGTCCCAAAGCGAAGGCCTGGATGACGTACGATGCCTGCTCGTCCAGACTGATCACAAAGCGGGGATCCACCACCGGCCGGCTTGGGTCGTGAGAGGGTGGGGCATTAGTCTCGTTGATCCAGACAGGCTTATCCAGGCCGTGCTCTTGCATCGCCTGGCGGAAAAAACTGGTAATCTCGTAGACCGTCTGAGGCTTGAAGTAGATGTGTAGGGTGACGACGTCGAAATAGTGATTGTGCTCAGGAGCGGTGGGGTCTTGAGCGACCACGTCCAGAAACCGCTCGAAGTACTGCCTTCGGCCATAAACCCAATCCCACCAGTAGGTCAGCCCTGTCAGGTGGATGACGCAATCTGGATTGGCCTCCTTGGCTGCCAGATAGGCTACCTTTAGTAGTTGATAGTAGTCCTCTACCGAACCGGCCCAGGTATGCCCGACGTGCTCTTCGTCCCAGACATCGGGCTCATTCCAGATGATCCAGTGATTGATGCGGCCTGCGTAGTGGCTCACAATGCGCCTGACGAAGGCCGCCCACAGGTTGTTGGGGTCGTCGTGGGGCAGGTAGAGCCCTCGGGGCACACCACGGAGAGGGTCGCCATCGGTGGCCCAGTAGGGAGTGTTATTGAGCAGGCCCACCACTTCCCGGCCCTGGGCGCGTTCTCTGTCCAGGATTTCGTCGGGGAAGTACTGGTCATTCCAGTCCTCTGTCCCATTGGGTTGCAGTTGATACCACCAGAAGATGATCCGTTCCCAGCCCACACCGGCCAAGGTGGCTTGATAGGGGGCCTCATAAGCCTCCACTGCCCCGAAGCGAGGGTCAGGCGGCTCCAGGGCGGAGGCCGGCTTGTTAGTCCAGAGGGAGATCAATAATCCGAAGCAGACTAAGGATGGGAGTGTTTTCTTCAACGTTCGTTCTCCTGACCCTTCTTACGCCCATGCGGGCCTGAACCTAGTACACGGCGGCATAAGTCCGCCACCAGTTATTATGCTCGCCAGGGATCGTCAGATCCCTGGCAAAAGCCCTGCTGCAAGCGGCAAAATCGGCGCTCCAGACGGTGATCTGATGATCCCCTTTGAGCAGATAACTGCCGAAGGATTTCCGCCGAACTGTACTAGGAAGCTCGGCGATCAACTTCAGGCCGAAGGCCGCAGGTCTTTCACGTTGAGTTGCAATCGCTTCTTCCCGTTCCACTCGTTGACTTCCAGGGAGTAGACGACGTCAACGCAATCAGGAAGCTGGTCAGCCCATTGGCCCTGATGGAAGGCGATAGCATCCCAGACTGCCTTGCCGTCACTCAGGGTGAGCTTGAGATGGCGGTCGTCCGTGCCCACAGGGCGGGCGTCCCGGACGATGACTCGGCGGCTCAGCAGGAGGGGGGAGGGATTGGCGTAACCGCAAGGTTCCAACTGGGTCAGCACGGCCTGGGTAGCCCAATCCGCTTCGGAGAGCTCGACCTCGGCATCAATGAGAAGAGTGGGGGTTAGCTCTACTCCCTCAAGTTGTTCGGCAGCTACCACCTTTAAGCGTTCTTGCAGCGCATCCAGGTTGTCATTGGCTACGGTGAAGCCCGCGGCGGCAGCGTGGCCGCCGTACCTGGTAAGCAGATCACTGCATTCATCCAGGGCGGCGGTGATGTTGAACTCGGAGATGCTGCGAGCCGAGCCCCGGCTTTCCTCTGGGCCCAGTTCGATGACCAGGCTGGGGCGATAGAACTCCTCGGTCAGGCGATGGGCCACCAGGCCCACGATGCCGGCCAGGAAATCCTCGGCAGCAACGAAGAGGAGCTTCTCGCTCTCGACAGCCATCAGCACCTGCTCCCGCGCCCGATCAAAGGTCTCCACGGTCAGTTGTTGACGATGCTGATTTAGCTCCTCCAGCCTGCTGGCCAGTTCATCAGCGCTGGCGTCCGAACTGGCAGTCAGCAGGTTGTAGCTTATCATGGCATTGTCAATGCGGCCGGCAGCATTGAGGCGCGGGCCCAGCACGAAGCCGATGGTCGTGGCATCAATTCCTCCAGGTTTCAGGCCAGCGCGAGTGAGCAGGGCTTTGATGCCCCGACGCTGGGGATTGTTCAATCGCTCCAGCCCACCCTTGACCAGACTCCTGTTCTCTCCCAGCAATGGGGCCAGATCAGTCACTGTGCCTAAGGCTACCAGGTCTAGCAAACCCTCTTCGCTTACACCTGCTTCGCCCCTTGCCACAGGCACTCGGCGATGGACTCTCAGAAGCGCCTGGGCCAGCTTAAAGGCCACTCCCACCCCCGCCAGGTCTTTGAAGGGATAAGGGCAGTCGGGTTGCTTGGGGTTGATGACCGCCAGGGCCGGAGGTCCCTCCGTGCCCACCGAGTGGTGATCGGTGATAATGAGGTCCAGGCTCAGCTTTCTGGCGTAGATGACCTCCTTGATGGAGCGGATGCCGCAGTCAACGGTTACCACCACCCTGATGCCCTGGGATGCCAGTTGGCGTAGGGCCTCGGTATTCAGGCCATAGCCCTCATCCACGCGGTGGGGGATGTAGGGCTTCACCCTGGCTCCCAGGGCTGAGAGGGTCTCCACCAGGAGGGCGGTAGCCGTTACCCCGTCGGCGTCAAAGTCGCCGTAGATGGCCACCGGTTCTTCCTGGCGAATGGCCTGGCGGAGGCGGGTCACAGCCTCGTTCATCCCTTTGAGGCGGAAGGGATTGTCTTCAGGGCGAGTGCAGGCCAGGAAATCCTGCACGTCCTGAGGCGTGGTGATGCCACGGTTATAGAGCAACTGGACGACGAGGGATGAGAGTTGCAGAAAGCGAGCCGAATGGTCTTCCTGAGGAACGGCGATGCCTCGCTCATGGAGCAACTGGGCGATTAGGGACGAGAGTTGCGGAAAGCGAGCCAGGTGGTCGGGGAGCACTGGCGGCGCGATCTGCCACTTGGGTTTCATGTCCGTTAAATCCTGCCGTCCGTTGTTACTGGGTTGCGATCATCTCCCAAATGATGGGATACCTGAACTCTTGGCCCAGGGAGCAGATGTAAGCCGCGTAGCAACCGTATCCAATAGCTGCCAGGTCGAGCAAGATGGCCAGAGGGATCAAACAGATGCCGATCACAGCTATGGAAAGCAGGATTATGGCAGCCCACATGATCCACGACAGCACTGCCACCACAATCTGGTAGATCAAAGACTGCAGGGCTTGTTTGGCCACGTATTCCGATTCCTCTTTCTTGATCAACCAGATGACTAAAGCGGCCACAGGTCCCAGAAGACCGACGGTGACCGCTGCCAGGAGAATGCTCACGTGCGCCAGGATAGCCCACGTCTTTTCATCACTGGTGATCTCGACCTTCCGAAAAACTTGCCGGGAGGGTACCTTGACCTCTTCGCTCATTCTTTTTTCTTCCATCGTGCCTTTGTCTCCTTTGAGCTTGATTTAGTTTGGCCTTATTTTATCACCCTCACGCGCAGATGTCAATTGAGTTGACAACCAGGGCATATGCGTGATATACTTCTGCGAAATGAGGAACGAGTCAATGAGTGACGAGTCTACAATTCCCCTGTTACTTATTTCTCGTTCCTCGTTACTCAAGAAGGGGGTGGAGCGATGGGGAGGGAGGAAATGAAGCTGATTGTGAACCCGGTGGCGGCCAACGGCGCTGTAGGCAAGAACTGGCCGCGCATCCGCGACTTCCTGCAGGCTGAGGGGGCCAGGTTCGACGCCGTTCTCACCGAAGAGCCCGGACACGCTACCCAGTTGGCTCGGCAGGCCCTCGACGATGGCTGTCGGACCATCGTGGCCGTAGGCGGGGACGGCACGGTCAACGAGGTTATCAACGGCCTGGTGGTGGAAGGGTCTGTTGACCCAGAGGTGACCCTGGGCATTATCCCCTCGGGCACAGGTGCCGACTTTACGCGCACAATGGGTATTCCCCGCGATTACATGGAGGCTGGCCGTAAACTGCTGCGCCTTGAGACCCGGCCCGTAGATTTGGGGAGGATAACCTGCCTGCGCGAGGGGCGAGAAGTGGAGCGCTATTTCATCAACGCGGCTGGCTTGGGCTTTGACGGTGAGGTATGCGACCTGGTGAACCGCTTCCCCAAGGTTCTGGGGGGCACTATCCCTTACCTGACGTGTCTCCTCATTGGATTGGTGACCTATCGGAACAAGAACGTGGAGTTTTCCTTCGATGGCCAGCACGTGAGGGGGCGGGTCAACTCGGTCGTCGTCTGCAACGGGCGCTACTTTGGCGGGGGCATGTTCATCGCGCCTGGCGCCTCGTTCGACGATGGCCTCTTCTATGTGGTCATCCTGGGCAACCTGAACAAGCTAGAGGTTGTGGTGAACCTACCTCGGATCTACAAGGGGACGCACTTGACTCACCCCAAGGTGAGTCACTTCTCCGCCAAGGAGGTTCATGTTGAAGCCCGAGAGCGCATGTTCCTCCAGGCTGAGGGGGAGCTGATCGGCGAGGCACCAGCGACTTTTCAGATAATCCCCCAAGCCTTGCGGGTGCTTGTTTGAGCATAAGACCAGAGCCGATGGGGGCGTGAAACGTCAAACGTCAAACGTGAAGATGGGGAGGATTATGCGTGCCTTTGCAAGGAGTTGATCTGGTGGTGGCCGGCGGCATCGTGTTGACGGCCGATCAGGATTGGAACATCTATGACCCTGGGGCGGTGGCTGTGGACGGGGGAGCCATCGTTGGTCTGGGGCCTCGGGAGGAGATAGAGGAGGCCTATCGCGGGCGGGAACAGATTGATGCCAGCGGCAAGCTGGTCATGCCCGGTCTGATAAACGCCCACACCCATGCCCCGATGACCCTCTTTCGTGGCATCGCCGACGACTTGCCGTTGGAGACCTGGCTGTATAAGTACATCTGGCCGGCGGAGGCCAAATGGGTTGACCCAGACTTTGTTCGCCTGGGCACTCAACTGGCGGCAGCGGAGATGATTCGCTCTGGTACCGTCCTGTTTTGCGACATGTATTTCTTCGAGGACGACATCGCCGAAGCCTGCAAGGAGGCCGGCCTTCGCGTGGTCATCGGGGAGGGGTTGGTAGACTTCCCCAATCCCGATTACAAGACCCCCGAGGAAGGACTTGATCGCAATGAGTACCTGCTGCGGAAATGGGGCGGTGATTCCCTAGTGATTCCTTCGATCCAGCCCCACAGCCTGTATGCCGCTTCAGCGGATCTGATGCAACAGAGCAAGGCGCTGGCTGATCAGTACGGCGCTCCCTATCTGCTCCACGTTTCTGAGACCCAGAGCGAGGTGCAGGAGAGCAGGGAGAAGTACGGGTGCACGCCCGTTGCTCGCCTGGCAGACCTGGGCGTCCTGGGGCCTACTACCGTAGCCATTCACGGCGTGCATTTGACAGACGAAGACATCGAGCTGCTGGCTCAACACAGGACCAGTGTGGTACAATGCCCTGAGAGCCAGTTGAAGCTGGCCTCTGGTTTCACGCCGGTGCCCAAGCTGCTGGAGGCGGGAGTCAAGGTGGGGCTGGGGACCGATGGCGCGGCCAGCAACAACGATCTGGACATGTTTGGTGAGATGGGGACAGCGGCCAGGGTGCACAAGGTGATAGCTGGCGATCCCACAGCCATGCCTGCCCGCCAGGCGTTGAGCATGGCCACTCTGCAAGCAGCTCGCGTGCTGGGGTTGGAGGATCGGCTGGGCTCACTGGAGGTGGGGAAGAGAGGGGACATCATTGTTCTGGACCTGGACGTGCCGCACCTGGTGCCGGTGTACGACATCACTTCGCACTTGGTCTATGCCGCCCACTCCAGCGATGTGCGCACGGTCATCATTGATGGTCGGGTGGTGATGCGGGATCGAGAACTGCTGACCCTGGATGAGGATGAGATCTTCGCCCGTGCCAGGGAGATGGCCCGTGAGATCGCCACTGAGTTGAGGTAGCGCCTTTCTGAATCGAAAATCGCCAATCGGCAATCGAAAATCGAGTGCTATAGGGAGGTTCATGAATGGTCTCACAAGAAGTTGATCTGGTGGTAGTTGGCGGCATCGTGTTGACCGCCGATCAGGATTGGAACATCTATGACCCTGGGGCGGTGGCTGTGGACGGGGGAGCCATCGTTGGTCTGGGGCCTCGGGAGGAGATAGAGGAGGCCTATCGCGGGCGGGAACAGATTGATGCCAGCGGCAAGCTGGTCATGCCCGGTCTGATAAACGCCCACACCCATGCCCCGATGACCCTCTTTCGTGGCATCGCCGACGACTTGCCGTTGGAGACCTGGCTGTATAAGTACATCTGGCCGGCGGAGGCCAAATGGGTTGACCCAGACTTTGTTCGCCTGGGCACTCAACTGGCGGCAGCGGAGATGATTCGCTCTGGTACCGTCCTGTTTTGCGACATGTATTTCTTCGAGGACGACATCGCCGAAGCCTGCAAAGAGGCCGGCCTTCGCGTGGTCATCGGGGAGGCGCTGGTGGATTTTCCTACGGCCAATTGTAAGACCCCTGAGGAGCAACTCAGCTACACGGAACACCTGCTGAGCCAGTGGAATGATGATTCCCTGGTGGTCCCCTCGGTCCAGCCCCACAGTCCTTATGCCGCCTCAGCGGAGCTGATGCAAAAGAGTAAGGCGCTGGCTGATCAGTACGGCGCTCCCTATCTGCTCCACGTTTCAGAGACCAGGAACGAGGTCCAGGAAAGCATTGAAAAGCACGGACGCACACCTGTTGGGCGTCTGGCAGACCTGGGCGTCCTGGGGCCCACTACCGTAGCCATTCACGGCGTGCATTTGACCGATGAGGACATCGAGCTGCTGGCTCAACACAGGACCGGCGTGGTTCACTGTCCGGAGAGCCAGTTGAAGCTGGCCTCTGGTTTCACGCCGGTGCCGAAGCTGCTGGAGGCGGGGGTCAAGGTAGGGTTGGGGACCGATGGTGCGGCCAGCAACAACGATCTGGACATGTTTGGCGAGATGGGGACGGCGGCCAGGGTGCACAAGGTGATCGCTGGCGATCCCACAGCCATGCCTGCCCGCCAGGCGTTGAGCATGGCCACTCTGCAAGCAGCTCGCGTGCTGGGGTTGGAGGATCGGCTGGGCTCACTGGAGGTGGGGAAGAGAGGGGACATCATTGTTCTGGACCTGGACGTGCCGCACCTGGTGCCGGTGTACGACATCACTTCGCACTTGGTCTATGCCGCCCACTCCAGCGATGTGCGCACGGTCATCATTGATGGTCGGGTGGTGATGCGGGATCGAGAACTGCTGACCCTGGATGAGGGTGAGATCTTTGCCCGTGCCAGGGAGATGGCCCGTGAGATCGTTGCCAGTTGGGGGTCGAGCTGATTTGTCCGCAAGGTGGGAGTGTGATAGAATATCTGAGTGAAGAGTCAACAAGTAACGAGCGTTCGATCAAAGAGGGACAACAAGTGGCGGATGATGGGGCTGCCTTCTTAAGGGCAGCAAGGAGACAGTTGCAAACCGGATGTGTAGTGATGTTGCTTCTCCTGCTCTTCGACGGGGCAGGCAGGGTGCTGGCAGAACCGCCAGTGCTTTTCCGAACATACCTTCCCCTCATTTTGAGCAACTGGTTGCCTACCCCGACTTCCACGCCAACGAGTACGCTTACTCCCACGCCGACAGGCACACCTACCCCAACTCCTACGTCAACTAGCACGCCTACTGCCACTCCCACGCAGACGAATACATCTACCCCAACTCCCTCACCGACCAATACACCTACCCCAACCATCACACCAACTGGCATGCCTACCCCCACTAGGATCTTGCTGTGTTGCCGGGACGAGCAGCTTGTCCTGGATGACGACTGCATCATCAGTGGCTGGGCATGTTATGGTGAGGTTTGGTTGTACTTTAGTGGCACAGCGACTTGGGATGACCTGACTCTACTGAGAGACATCACTGGCACGACCTATACCTTCGGGATAGCTGCCAGCAGCAATAGTTTTACAGAGTTTAGGGCGGAAATCGTTCTGGTCCAAGGAGAGAGTAGTGTTGTTCTCGCCTCCACTTCTTTCATCGTTAGCTCTTCTGAGCCTACCCGATTTGTCAACATCGCAGGAGGCGTAGACCCGACGGTGAGTAGTGGGGAGGATCAACTAAAAGTCAGAATTTCCCACGTTTCAGGCGATGTGGGGCAGATCTACTTCGGAGTCCCCCAATGGGCGGGAGCAGGAGGTTCTTACGTCGAAATCCAATTTGAAGACTAACGCTGCCCACAAGTGCCTCTTTCAACTGATCACCTTGCCCCTGGGCCAATGGAACACCAACTGCTATGTGCTTTTCGCCGGTGGGGAGAGCATCATCGTGGACCCGGCCGCTGAGCCGAAGCGCATCTTTGCTGCTGTCGAGGGCACGGCGGTCAAAGCCATTCTGCTTACCCACGGCCATCCCGACCACGTTCAGGCCCTCGATTCGGTGCGCCAGGCCACTGGTGTGCCCCTGAGCCTCCACCCGGCCGACGCAGCCGAGTTTGGCGTCGTCGGCAATTTCGACCTCGACGATGGCGACGTTCTCACGCTGGGGAGTGGTCGGTTGACTGTGGTGCACACCCCCGGTCACACGCCGGGCAGCGTGTGCTTCCGCTTCGGGCGGTGCGCCATCGTCGGCGATACGTTGTTCCCCGGCGGGCCGGGCCATTCCGACACACCCGAAGCTCTGGCCCAGATTCTCGCCAGCCTGCGCGATATGGTCTTCACCTGGCCCGACGACACCGCTTTTTACCCCGGCCACGGCGAGGGGAGCACCATTGGCGCTGTCCGGCCGGCCTTTGAGGCGTTCATGGCCCGACCACGCTCGCCGGAACTCTGCGGCGACGTGGAGTGGCTCAACTGAGGAGAGCGATGTCTGATTATCATTTTAAGGTTATGCTGGGAAGCCATTTATCAACCGAGGAGTTGAACGACGCAGCGGACCTGCTGAGTCGGGCCTACACTCGCTGGCAGACCCACCCTGGCAACATTGACCCGGTGGAGACGGACACATCCCCTGAGGTCTATGCCAGGCTGATGCGCAAGAGCACCCACGAGGTACTCCTCTATTACGAGGGGGATCAACTCTGCGGGGTCTTTGTTCATTCCGTTTCACCGCAGTACGACCAATATCCCTTGCGCAAGCTCTCCTACCTGGGTGTCTTTCCCACCGAGCGGGGATACGAGCCGCTGAAGACTGTCTTCCGTCGCTACGCTGCGTTCGTCAGGGAGCAGGCAGAGGATGTTGTGATCGCCAGCGATCTCACCCAGGACACGCTCAATAGCCTGCTGGAGCAGGCCGGTTTCCGGGAGATGGCGAGCCGTAACGAGACCTATTTCTTGCTTTCCCACCTGCTTCGTCGGCAGATCCTCACCTTTCAGGAGGTGAAGGGGGACTTTGTTATTGACCAGATCATCACCCTGGCGGGCAAGGCCATCCGCCGTAACAAGAAGCTCTACAAGTTGCAGGCAACCCCCTATGACTCTTACGCCATCTACTACCAGCAGCAGGTCAAGCGGGTACAACGGTCCATTCCGCCGCAGAACCTGGCCCTTTTGCGACAGGCGCTGCATCATCCAGAGCAAGGCATCTATTTCATCAGCGGCTTTGACGGCACCATTACCCTGGAGGACGAGGCTCAGGGCGGCTTTAATTCACCACGAGCCATAATGGGCCGGCACCTCGAGCGAGTCTTGCCTGAGATCATTGACGGGAAAGAGAGTCTGGTCTACCTGTTACCGGGGAGTGAGGAGGAACTGCGCGCTATGGCGGACAAAATCGTACTGCGCCCCGGCTTCTTTGACTTCCTCTGCTTCTGTTTCAAAATCCTCGGCTCTTTCTTTGTGGCCTCGGCTGCCACACCTTATCAGGTGAGGTTTGCCCTGGAGCGCCCTCTGGCTCCCACCATCCCGCTGCGCTACATTGACCTGATCGAGGGGGTGCTGACCCCCGATGTGCAGCTCCTGCCCGATGATCTAAAGCCGGTATCCGATGGCACCCTCCGCACTGCCTATCGCTATAGCGGACCCTACGTTGACCTCAGTGGCGGCCAATACCACGTCAAGAAGGACCTGATGATCGAAACCACCCTGGGCTACAAGGGAGATACCCCCACGCCGGTGGTCTACCTGGGCAACGACCTGCGCGATGCCCCAACGGTGGCCAAGCTCTTCGCCGAATCGGCCCGGCGCCGTTTGCCGGTGGTCGTGTTCGACCTTGGCACCCAGTTGACCCGCTGGGCCAACGAGGAACTGGTGGACCAGTCGCCGGAACCAAACCCCTATTTTGGCAT
Organism: uncultured Anaerolineae bacterium; assembly: GCA_964446635.1. GTDB lineage: Bacteria > Chloroflexota > Anaerolineae > VGOG01 > VGOG01 > CAYUPJ01. The sequence continues at coordinate 1,174 of CAYUPJ010000064.1, read as the reverse complement.
CGTCAGCGTGTTGGATTTCTACCAGATTCCGGTAATGTTGGAAGTTATGGGGTTGGAAATTGAGGCGGGGATTGATTTGACGGTGGCAAGCTGACTTGGAGCAATCGCTGGGAAGGAGGATCATGCACGTCTACCTGCAACCTCAAGAGGACGGATTACCCATGCGCGAGGCTGGGGCGTGGGCGAAGGAGAATAAACGTTAGACAAAAGGTGCACTGCGGGTGATGTGTGCCTGAAATCTGTAAAAGGGGAATAACCTATGAGCACCCAATCGAATATAGAGTGGACAGAATCCACCTGGAACCCGGTGACAGGGTGCACCAAGGTTAGCCCGGGATGCAAGCATTGTTACGCAGAGCGCATGGCAATGCGGCTAAAGGCCATGGGACAGCCCAAATATGCAAACGGCTTCAAACTGGCCCTGCACGAGGATAAGCTGGAGCAGCCGGTGGGCTGGGAAAAACCCACTTCTTGTCGTTGGAACCACTACTCGGACCGTTGCCAGGTCTGAACCTGCGCGGGATAGATTGGGTCATCGTTGGGGGCGAATCGGGGCCTGGAGCGCGACCAATGGCAGAGGAGTGGGTCGTTGACATCCGCGACCAATGTCTTATGGCTCGCGTGCCTTTCTTTTTCAAACAATGGGGCGGCGTCCGCAGGAAACGAGCCGGACGTGTTCTTGGAGGACGTACCTGGGATCAAATACCTGCGTTTGCCAGCGGTGGAATGGGCTGACCTAAGGTAAATGAGATGCGGTTTTGGAGAGAATTTGACCCTCCTATAATCTGATTGCTCTTTCTCCGATCATCGGATGCATTTCGGCCATGCGATTCGGGTTGTTCCTGTCCACCGGAGATGCTCAGCTAAGTGGATTATATACGAAATTTCATCACTATGCAAGTCATGCCCCGCTCAAGAGCCGAAACTCTTGCCTCGCTATCGCTATGAAGTTATCCTTCACAGGACACCGCTCAACTCTCTCCGACCATGGGCAACCTGACGGTGAAAGTGCTCCCCTTCCCCACTTCACTCTCCACCTCGATGCTGCCCCCGTGCCCCTCCAACAGCGTCTTGGTGACCGCCAGCCCCAGCCCAATCCCCTTGGCCCTGGTGGTGAACAGCGGCTCGAAGAGCTTCTTCAGGTTCTCCTCAGAGATGCCCACCCCGGTATCGG
>CAYUPJ010000063.1:0-20047 GCA_964446635.1 uncultured Anaerolineae bacterium | reverse complement strand
AGACCTTCCCCACCAACGACTGCGCCATGTGCATCATCTCCCCCAAGCTGGTGGAGACGGGGCGACATCTTAACATTGACATCCTCACTGACACTGAGGTGCTGGGGGTAGAAGGGGAGGCAGGTAACTTCACGGTCGCGGTGCAGCGCAAGGCCCGTTACATTGACGTGGCCAAGTGCACTGGCTGCGGCGAATGCGCCGACGTCTGTCCGGTCATCATCCCTGCCCGCTTCAACGTCTATGAGGAAGGGCTGGCCGAACGCCGCGCCATGTACCGCCTCTACCCCCAGGCGGTGCCCAACGCCTTTGCCATTGACAAGTTGGGCATTTCCCCCTGCCGTGACGCTTGTCCCACTCACCAGCGCGCTCAGGGGTACATTGCCCTGATCCGCGAGGGGCGCTACAAGGATGCGCTGCGGGTCATCAAGGAAGACAACCCCTTCCCAGGCATCTGCGGACGCATCTGCAACCATCGCTGCGAGGATGCTTGCAACCGCAACTTGGTAGACGAGCCGCTGGCCATTGCCGCCCTCAAGCGTTTCGTTACCGACATGGTATACAAGGCGCCGCGGGAGCCGGTGCCACGGGCAGAGCGCACACGGCCGGAGAATGTGGCTATCATCGGCGCCGGGCCGTGTGGCCTTACTGCTGCCCGTGATCTGGTGCGCAAGGGTTACGGCGTAACGGTGTTTGAGGCGTTGCCCGTGGGTGGCGGCATGTTGCGCGTCGGCGTGCCCGAATATCGCCTTCCCTCTTGGATCATCGAGCGAGAGATTCAAGACATCCTGGACGAAGGGGTAGAACTGAAGCTGAACCACCTCGTGGAGGACTTGGGTTCCCTCTTCGAGCAAGGCTTCGACGCCGTGCTTATCGCCGTGGGCGCGCATGTGGGCAAGAAGCTGCCTATCCCTGGCGCGGACCTGGAGGGGGTGCTGCTCAATACCATCTTCTTGCGGGAGGTGCGCCTGGGCGAGCTGCCTAAGCTGGGCAGGAAGGTGATGGTGTTGGGCGGCGGCAACGTGGCCATGGACGTGGCCCGCACTGCCGTGCGATTGGGAGTGCCCGAGGTGCGTCTGGCTTGCCTGGAAAGCCGCGAGAAGATGCCTGCCCATCCGTGGGAGATCGAGCACGCCGAGGCAGAGGGGGTGATCTTACATCCTGGCCGCTCCTTTAACCGCATTCTCAGCGATGGCAATGGTCATGTGGGGGGTATCGAGTGTCAGGATGTGGCTTTCATGGAGTTCGACATTGAGGGGCGACTGCATCTGGAGACGGTGCCCGACTCTGAGCACGTCATCGAATGTGATACTATCATCTTCTCCATTGGCCAAGCGGCGGGCTTAGCCTTCATTCCTGAGGATAGTGGTGTGGGCATCACCCGTCGTGGCACGGTGGCGGTTAATCCAAATACCTTAGCGGCCACGCGACCGGGGGTCTTCGCTGCCGGTGACAGCGTGACCGGCACCGCCTTCGTGGTGGAGGCGGCGGCGGCAGGCCATCAGGCGGCAGAATCCATTGATCGCTATCTGCGGGGTGAGGAGTTGGAGCCGAAGCCCAAACCGGAGTTGCCGGTGGTTAAACTCACCACGGAAGAGGTGAGAGAGAAGCTGGAGCGTCGCGAAATCGTGCGTCAGCCTAGGATGCGCGTGCCCGCGCTGGATGTGGAGATGCGTCGCCGCACTTTCGCCGAGGTGGAGTTGGGCTACAACGAGGAGATGGCTCAGAAGGAGGCGGCACGCTGTCTGGCCTGTGGCCACTGCTCTGAGTGCCTGAGCTGTTGGTACACCTGCGGCACGGGGGCTATTGACCACGACATGGTGGATCGCATCGAGGAACTGAATGTGGGGGCTATCATCCTGGCTCCGGGCTTCCAGACCTATGACGCCCACCTGGCGGAGGAGTTCGGCTTTGGCCGCTATCCCAACGCGGTCACCGCATTGCAGTTCGAGCGGCTGCTTTCCGCTTCCGGCCCCACCCTCGGCCACGTCATACGCCCATCGGATCACGAACGAGCCCGGAGGATCGCCTTTCTGCAATGCATCGGTTCCCGCGATCAGGAGCACGATTATTGCTCGTCCGTCTGCTGCATGTACGCCACCAAAGAGGCGATTATGGCCTGCGAGCACGAGCCCGATTCGCAGGTCAAGATCTTCCTTATGGACATGCGTGCTTTCAGCAAGGGCTATGAGGAGTATTACCACCGGGCACAGAAGCAATACGGCATCGAGTACGTTCGCTGTCGGATTTCCGCGCTTAGGGAGAATCCGAAGAACCACAATCTCATTGTGCGCTATGCCAGAGATCAGGGATCAGGAAGCGGGAATCAGGAATCAGGCCTGATTCCTGATCACCGATCACTGATCACTGAAGAGGAATTCGACCTGGTCGTGCTTTCCGTTGGCATGGAGATGTCCGAGAGCGTGCGGCAACTGGGCCAGAATCTGGGCATCGAGTTGGATGAGTATGGTTTTTGTCGCACGGCGCCCTTCGATCCCGTGCGCACCAGTCGGCCTGGCATCTATGCCTGCGGTCCTTTCGTCGAGCCGAAAGACATCCCCGAGACAGTAGTGGAGGCGAGTGGTGCGGCGACTTGCGCGGAGATGCTGCTGGCTTCCGCGCGCGGCACATTGGTGCGAGAGAAAGAGTATCCACCGGAGCGGGACGTGAGCGGCGAGGAGCCGCGGGTTGGCGTCTTCATCTGTCACTGCGGCTCCAACATCGCCGGGTTCCTGGACGTGGAGGAGGTAGTGCAGTATGCCAAGATACTGCCCTATGTGGTGCATGCCGAGCGCAACCTCTACACGTGTTCGCAGGATTCCATCGCCCACATCACCGAGCAGGTGAAGGAGCATGGTCTCAATCGGGTAGTAGTCGCTTCTTGCACGCCGCTCACCCACGAGCCGCTGTTTCAGGATAGCATCCGCATGGCAGGTCTCAACCCGTACCTGTTCGAGATGGCTAACATCCGCAATCAGGTCTCCTGGGTGCATTCCCATGATTGGGAGGCGGCCACGGAGAAGGCCAAGGATCTGGTGCGGATGGCGGTGGCAAAGGTGGCTCGCCTTGAGCCATTGTACGAGGTTCCGGTGCCGGTGCAGAAATCGGCGCTGGTGCTGGGTGGCGGCGTGGCGGGGATGACCACGGTGCTCTCGCTGGCCGAGCAGGGCTTCCCGGTGCATCTGGTCGAACGGATGGGTGAGTTGGGGGGAAATCTGCGCCACCTTTTCTTCACTGCGGAGGGGGATGATCCGCAGATCTACCTGCGCCAGATCATCTCTCGCGTGGAAGAGGAACCGCTGATCAGCGTGTATCTGAACACGGAACTGGTGGAGCATAGCGGCTTCCGCGGGAATTTCACCAGTCGTCTGCGTCGCTTTAACAACGATGAGGGTGTCGTTGAAGAATTTGAGGTTTGCCATGGGGTGACCATCGTCGCTACAGGCGGGCAGGAATATCGGGGGAAGGAGTATCTGTACGGTGAAGACCGGCGGGTGATGACGGGGCAGGAATTCGAGGCGTTGCTGGCCGCCGCTGCGGGCCGTGGGGCTCGTCCGCCTCAGGAGCGGGCTTCGCTGGCGCTGGCTGATTGGCGCGTCGCCCCGCCGCAGGATGTGGTGATGATCCTCTGTGTTGGCCTAGCCGAGAAATACTGTGGCCGCATCTGCTGCACCACAGCGCTGAAGAACGCCCTCAAGCTCAAGGAGCTGAATCCCGATGCTCGCATCACCGTGTTGTTCAAGGACATCCGCACCTATGGCTTCAAGGAGCGATTGTACACCAAGGCGCGGGAGAAGGGGGTGCTATTTCTGCGCTACGACGATGAGCATAGGCCACAGGTGGAAACGATGGGCGATAACTTGCAGGTCAGGGCCTGGGAGCCTACCCTTGGCTTGTGGATAACACTTACCCCTGACCTCCTGGTGCTCAGCAACCCGGTCATGCCCTCAGAGGGAGCCGAGGAGTTGGCGGCAGCGCTCAAGGTCCCCCGTGACCTGGATGGCTTCTTTCTTGAGGCGCACGTCAAGCTGCGCCCGGTGGATTTCGCTACCGATGGCATCTACTTGGCCGGGCTGGCCCACTATCCGAAGTTCATCAATGAGGCGGTGGTGCAGGCACGGGCGGCCGCCGCCCGTGCAGCGACCATACTTTCCCAGAAGGAATTGCACGTTGGCGGGGTGGTGGCCACGGTGAAAGCGGAGAAGTGCACCGGCTGCCTCACCTGTGTGCGCATCTGCCCCTACGATGTGCCGCGCATCAACCCGACCAAGATTGGCGCCGGGGCGATCCTGGGTGTGGCCGAGATCGAGGCTGCTGCCTGCCAGGGCTGCGGCATCTGCCCGGCCGAGTGCCCGGCCAAAGCCATCCAATTGCAGCACTACCGTGACGAGCAAGTGCTGGCTAAGGAAGAGGCGTTGTTTGAGGAGTTGTTGGCAGTGTAGGATGATGGTGGCTCTCGCTTGATGTTGTGGAGGTGGGACGAATTTACGCTGAATTAGATACGCTGAAGGAAGAAATACGAGGCCTGAAACAGATGGTGGGCGAAGTCGTTACCAGAATCCGTCCAACTATCCAGACGGAGCATCCCCACATCGTGCGGGTTGAGGGAATACACGGTGGAGAGCCTATAATCAAAGGCACGGGCATCAGCGTCCGTACCATCGTCGAACGCACACGCCTGGGTGACAAACCCGAGCAGATTGTAGATGATTATCCATATCTTACCCTGGCCCAAGTGTACGATGCTTTGAGCTATTACCACGAGCATCCGCAAGAGATCGAGCAATACATTGCTGAGAACAAGGCAGTTCTATGCAAAACGCCGAAGAGCGTCTCTTCATCCTTGGAGCAGAGTCGCAGGGGCTCAAAGGAGCAAAGGCAAATTTTCTGTGCTCCCTTGTTCCTTGCTCCCTTGCTCCTTGTTTCAATCTAGCGGAGTTTGCAAAAAGGGAGTGGCAATGAGTCAATTCGAACCGCAGATTTTGGCCTTTGCTTGCCACTATTGCGCCTACGCTGCGGCTGACCTGACAGGCTCGATGCGCCTTCAGTATCCGACCAACGTCAAGATCATCCGGCTGCCCTGCACCGGCAAGCTAGACATTCTCTACGTCTTGCGTGCCTTCGAGCGAGGAGCGGATGGCATCTTCGTGGCCGGTTGACTGAAGAGGACCTGTCATTACCTGGAAGGTAATCTGCGCGCTGAGAAAAGGGTGAACTACGTCAAAGGACTCCTGGACCAAATCGGCCTGGGTGGCGAGCGGTTGGAGATGTACTTTCTCTCCTCGGCCGAAGGAGCCCATTTCGCCGAGATCGCCACGGAGATGACGGAGCGGATTCGAGAGTTGGGACCTAATCCATTGAGAAAAGGTGGAGGCTAAACTATGATCATAGGCCAACAGAAGCCTCTGGATGAAATCAAACAGATGATCGCCGACTACCAAAAGATACTGGTCCTCGGCTGCGGCACCTGCGTCACGGTGTGTTTCGCTGGCGGGGAGAAAGAGGTGGGCATCCTGGCCTCAAGTCTGCGTATGGCCACCGGCCTGGAAGGCCAGAATAAGGAGGTTGGGGAGGCCACGGTCCAGCGTCAGTGCGAGTACGAGTATAACGAGGAAGTGGCCGACCTGGTGAGGCAGGCCGACGCTGTGCTATCCCTGGCCTGCGGCATCGGCGTGCAGACCATGAACGAGCAGTTCCCAGAGACCATCACCTTACCCGGCCTCAATACTTCCTTCTTGGGCCAGCCTGTAGAGCAGGGCGCGTGGGATGAGCGCTGCCAGGCCTGCGGAAACTGCATCCTCGACGTAACCGCTGGCATCTGCCCCGTCGCCCGTTGCTCCAAGAGCCTCTTCAATGGACCCTGTGGAGGGTCAGTAGGTGGCAAATGCGAAATTGACCCTGAGGTTGCCTGCGCCTGGCAGCTTATCTACGACCGCTTCAAGGCCCTGGGCAAGTTGGAGCTGTTGACGGAGATCCTGCCTGTTAAGGACTGGTCCACTAGCCGTGACGGCGGTCCGCGCAAGATCGTAAGGGAAGACCTGCGGCTGTAAAAGGCTACTGAGCGAAGGATAGATGATCACGATTCAAACCCTGAGCAAGTTTCCGATCTTTGAAGGCCTGACCAATGATGAACTGGAGAGGATAGCTGCCCTCTGTAGAGAGGAGGTCTACGAGGCTGGGGCAACCATCCACGAAGAAGGCAGTGCGGCGGAATACTTGTACATCGTGCAAGATGGAAAGGTGATCCTGGAGATGGAGCTCGAGCTCCAGCCGTATGCCTCGCCAAGGCGAACAACGATTGAGGTGGTCGCAAAAGGCGAGGCCTTTGGGTGGTCTGCCCTTGTAGAACCTTATACTCGGACCCTATCGGCAAAATGCATGGAAAGAACCAGGCTCATCATCCTCAAGGGATCCGAGTTGCTCGATTTGTTCGAAAGCGAGCCTCACATAGGCTATAGGATAACGAGAGGGGTCGCCGAGATGGTGGCCTCCAGACTTAGAGATACCAGGCAAAAGTTGACAGGCTTTCTGAGAGGAGAAGAGGTCTCTTTCGAGTATACGCCCGAAGAAGCCACCTTGATTCAAAGGATTCATTATTCCCTAAACTTCAGGTGGATAGCTGCTATTGGGGTAGCAGTTCTGGCGCTATTTGCTCATAATGTCCTTCGGATAACATTCCCCACCATCCCTGTGTATGTCATCGCCGCCGGCATCGCTTTGTACAACTTGATATTGTGGTTGTACGCCAGGGGTTTGAGGCCTGGAGCTACTACCGATTTGGTAGCGAAGGCCAGAAGGTTTGCTACCGTACAAAGCGTTGTGGACCTGTTAGCCCTTACTGTACTTCTCCATTTCACAGGCAGCATCGAAAACCCCCTTATTTTTTACTTTGTCTTTCACATCACCGTCACTAGCATACTTCTTCCTTACAAAGCGGCCTATTCACTGGCCACTCTGGCCGTTTTGTTGCTCTGCTCATTGATCGGCCTGGAGTACTTCGGAGTCATTTCCCACGTCCACCTGGGAGGATTCGTTCCCCTCGATCTATACCGTCAGGAAACATACATCCTGGCTATCCTCTTCACCTTTGTCACTGTGCTGTATATCTCCACCTATATGGCCACTTCCATCGCCGGCGAACTAAGGAAAAGACAGCGGGAGGTAGCTTCGCTGAGAGGCCGCTGCTTGATAGACTCCAAAGCCCTGGAAGAAACCAATCGAAAGCTGATGGAGCTGGACAGGCTGAGGACCTACTTTCTGGGCATGGTCTCTCACGATTTAAAGGCCCCCCTGGTGGCCATTGAGAGCTATATTCAGGTGATCCTGGGAGGCTTCGCCGGCGAGGTCAACGAAGAACAGCGGGAGATGTTGGACAGAAGCAGCCACCGCATCGGAGAGTTGCTTAATCTGATCAGTGACCTGTTGGACGTCTCTCGCATCGAGGCCGGGCAGATCGCCAAAGAATTCAAGGCCATGTCTCTGCCTGAAGTGGTTGAGGGTTCCCTGGAAGACGTCCAGGCTATGGCGAAGGAAAAGGGGATGGAGTTGCGAGTGGAGATGCCGGGAGAGCTGCCTATCATCCGCGCCGCCCCCCACCGTTTGCGGCAAGTGTTGAACAACCTGTTGAGTAACGCCATCAAATTCACGCCCCCGCAGGGGCTGATAACCATTAGCGTAGAAGACAAGAGAGATTACCTTCAGGTCGTAGTGATGGACACCGGGGTAGGCATCACCTCAGAAGACCTGTCCTACGTTTTCGACGAGTTCTTTCGCGGCCGAAATGTGGAGAGGACAGGGGCGGGCCTGGGGCTATCCATCGCCAAGAAAATCGTGGAAGCCCACGGGGGGAAGATCTGGGCGGAAAGCCCCTGCACTGACGATGGAAAGGGAAGCAAGTTCACCTTCATCCTGCCCAAGACCTAAAATAGTCCTTGGTCAGATGGTCGGGTGGTCAGGTAGTCCGAGGCCGAGAGACCACTTGACCAAGGACCATTAGACCATCCGACCACCCGACCACAAAGGAGTAGGATCATGAAAGCTGGAAGCAATCTGGAGGCTGTACTGGAAAGTGGCGCGTTCGCTGTGACGGCCGAGCTAGGCCCTCCCAAGGGTACGCGGCGTGAGGTGATCGAGAAGAAGGCAGAGTCGCTCAGAGGTTACTGCGATGCGTTTAACGTAACGGACAATCAGACGGCCATCGTGAGGATGAGCAGCCTGGCCGCCTGCGTCATGGTGAAGCAACTGGGCCTGGACCCTGTGCTGCAGATCACCTGTCGAGACAGGAACAGGCTCGCTATTCAGAGCGATGTCCTGGGAGCGATCGCCTTCGGCATCAAGAACATCCTCTGCCTGTCTGGGGACCATCAGAAGTTCGGCAATCACCCTACGGCCAAGAACGTTTTCGATATAGACTCCATCCAGTTGATTCAGACCCTCAAGAAGATGCGCGAGGAGAAGAAGTTCGCCAGCGACGACACCTTCTCTGGCGATGCCCCCATACTTATCGGAGCAGCATCCAATCCCTACGCCGACCCCTTCGAGTTTCGGGTGGTGCGGCTGGCCAAGAAGGTGAAAGCAGGGGCCGATTTCATCCAGACCCAGGGGGTCTTCAATGTGCCGAAGTTCAGAAAGTTCATGGAGATGGTATGCGATCAAGGGCTGGATAGGCAGGTGCATATCCTGGCGGGGCTGATTCCCATGAAGTCGGCGGGGATGGCTCGTTACATGAGAGATTCCGTCGCCGGCCTGGAAGTCCCCGATGAGCTGGTCACGCGGATGAAAGACGCCAAAGACGCCAAAGAGGAAGGGCTCAAGATATGCCTGGAGACCATTGGGCAGCTCAGGGAAATGCCGGGCGTGCATGGCATCCACATCATGGCCGTGGGCTGGGAGGAGATGGTCCCGGTCATCGTGGAGAAGGCAGGGTTACTGCCCAGGCCCTCTTTTCAAGGAGTAGGAGATGACGCATCAGGCCAAGATACTGGTCGTTGACGACGATCCCGATATCATCAAGGCCACCAGAAAGGTGTTGGAAGCCCAGGGCTATCACGTGATCGTCGCTCTGAACGGAGAGGAGTGTCTGGAGAAGATCCGAGAGGAGAGGCCGGATGTGATCATTCTAGACCTCCTCATGCCGAAGCTGGATGGCTTTGGCGTCTGTCGAGAGCTGAGAGAGAATGCAGAGTACGCCGAGTACTCTGACATCCCTGTTCTGATCGCCACTGCGGTGCGAGAGGACGCCAGCCGTCGGCGGTATGAACTGGAGACAGGAATAGACCTCAATGTGGATGACTACATAGAGAAACCAGTTCGCCCGTTGGATCTGCTGCATCGGGTAGAAAAGCTGCTGGAGGAATCCAAAGCTCAAATCTGAAAGGAAGGAGAAAAATGGAAGAGCGAGCCAAGATCCTTATTGTTGATGATGATCCTGACTTCGTGACGGCCACGAAGAAGGTGCTGGGGAGCAAGCCTTATGATGTAATCGTGGCCTACAACGGGGAAGAGGGTCTGCAGAAAACGCGGGATGAGAAGCCAGACCTGATTCTCTTGGACATCATCATGCCCCTGGCCGATGGATTCACGGTCTGTGAGGAAATCAAAGGCAACCCCGACTTCGCCGACATCCCGGTGTTGATGATAACCAGCTTCTCCCAAAGGGTAGGAGAAACCACCCTGGCCGTGAGCCGGGGCTTTGCTTTGGAGGCCGAGGACTACATTGATAAGCCCATCAAGCCCGCTGACCTGCTGGCCAGGGTGGAGAAGCAATTGCGGAAAAAGAGAAAATAGGAGATCACCGAATGACAGTAGACAATATACTCGAAAAGGCATTCCAAAGCCGCGCCTTTTCCAAGGGTTTCTTCGTGGTGGAGAGGAAGGGGAAAGAGTGGCTTTTCGATTGCCAATCCTGCGGCAATTGCGTGCTGAGCCACACGGGCTTCATCTGCCCGATGCGTTGCCCCAAAGGGCAGCGCAACGGCCCCTGTGGAGGAGCCATGGATGGCCACTGCGAGGTGGACATGAGCAAGCGGTGTGTGTGGGACGAGATCTGGGAGAGCACCGTCAAGCTCAATCGAGTGGATTTGCTGACCAGTAACTATGAGGAGCCGCTCGATTGGCGGCTATATGGAACCTCCGCCTGGGAGAACATGGTGGCTGGTCGGCTCGGGAGCGCGTCCATCTTCGAGACCTTCTTTAGGAAAGACCAGCCCCTCCTCCAAGAAGCCCCACGAGTCGTTTCCCAGATCCTGCGAAACTGGGTTAACCTGATCACCGGCCCGAACTGGCGCCGATACGAAGGCAGGCCGCGCCTGTAGCGATGAAGGCTTGTCCTGAGCCTGTCGAAGGAAAAGGAAGCCGCTGAGAAATGAAACTTCTAGAGTTATTCCAATCTGGCAAATTCGTGGTGACCTCGGAGGTAGGTCCCCCCAAGGGCGTTGACATCGAAGCCATGTTAGAAGAGGCCGAGCTTCTGCGCAATAAGGTAGACGCACTCAACGTAACCGACCAGCAAAGCTCAGTGATGCGACTGGGCTCTCTGGCGGTTTGCCATCTCCTGAAGAGTAGGCAATTAGAGCCGGTCTTCCAGATAACCTGTCGGGACCGAAACCGCATCGCCCTGCAATCCGATCTGCTGAGTGCTTACGTGCTGGGGATTGAGAACGTCCTCTGCCTGACCGGCGACCACATCTCCCTGGGCGATCACCCCGGAGCCAGGCCGGTCTTTGACCTGGATTCAGTCTCCCTCCTCCATGCTGCGGTCGAATTGCAGCAGGGCCGTGATCTGGCAGGGCAAAAACTCAAGGGTAGCCCGAGTTTCTGCCTGGGAGCGGTGGTGACGCCGGGAGCCAACCCTCTGGAGCCCCAGCTTATGAAGATGGAGAAAAAGGTCAGAGCCGGGGCCCAGTTCTTTCAAACTCAGGCAGTGTACGATCCCAATAAGTTCGAGGAGTTCATGAACCAGGTCAAGCCCCTGAACGTTCCGGTGATGGTGGGGATTGTGCTCCTGAAATCCGCTGGTATGGCTCGCTTTATGAACAAGAACGTGGCCGGGGTACACGTGCCCGATAGCCTGATTGAGGAGATGGACGAGGCGGAGAACAAGGCTCAAAAGAGCATCGAGATAGCAGCCCGCTTGATCAGAGAGATGAAGGACCTCTGCCAGGGCGTGCACATCATGCCCATTGGCTGGGAGAAGAAGGTGCCGGCGGTCTTGGAAGCGGCTGGTTTTTAGAGATTAGAAATTAGAGAGCTTTGAGCTTTGAAAATGTCCTTAACCTTGCAAACCGATTTAGCTCAATACATCCGAGAGGAGTGCGGCGAGAACGTTTACCTCTGCTATCAATGCCAGAAATGCACGGCTGGCTGTCCCGTGGCCGAGCACTTCGACCTGATGCCAAACCAGATCCTGCGGGCAGCCCAATTCGGCCAGAAAGAGCTTATCCTCCACTCCAAGACCATCTGGCTCTGCGCAGCCTGCGAGGCCTGCTCTACTCGCTGCCCACAGGGAATTGACATCACCCGCATCATGGACGTGCTGAAGATCATGGCCCAGCGGGAGGGGATCGAGCCCGCGGTGCGGCCCGTGCCGATGTTCTACCAGGCGGGACTGCGGAACATCAGGCTCTTCGGACGGATGTACGAGCTGGGATTGATGGGGGAGCTATATCTACGGGGGCTCCTCGCCGGCGAACTGGACATAGGGCAGCTCTTCCGCGAAGATCTGCCACTGGCTCTGAAAATGGTGCGCCGAGGCAAGCTGAGACTCTTGCCCACTCGACCCTTCGACAGGCTCAGGGCAGCGCCATCTGCCCGTGGACCATCTGACCAGCCGACCAAGGGGGTCGCCTACTATCCAGGTTGCAGCCTGCACTCCACGGCCATCGAGTACGACCTCTCCACTAGAGCTATTGCCAAAAGGCTTGTCCTGAGCGGAGCCGAAGGAGTGGGCTTAGACTTGGCGGAGCCAAAAGGTTGGACCTGCTGCGGTACCACGCCCGCTCACTCCACCGATCACCTGCTGGCCACAATCATGCCCCTGAGGAACCTGGAGCTCATCGAAGGGAGCGGGTATTCTTGTGTCACCATGCCCTGCCCCTCCTGTTTCATCCGACACCGCACAGCTATCCACGACTTGCGAGATGATCCGGAACTCAGAGGGCAGGTTGCTACCAAGATGCGCTATATGCCTTCAGAGGAGATCGAGGTCGAGCATCTACTAACCACTATCACCGAGCGAGTGGGCTACGATGCCATAGCCGAGGCCGTCACTCAACCCTTAACCGGACTCAAAGTGGTCTGCTACTATGGCTGTGTGATCACTCGGCCGCCCAAGATAACCGGCGTGGAGAATTACGAGTATCCTACAAACATGGATCGGCTGGTGGAGACCCTGGGGGCCGAGAGCCTGGACTGGTCGTACAAGACCGAGTGTTGTGGGGTCTCCCTCTCCATCACTCAGCTCCCCATTGCCCTAAGTATGAGCCGCAAGATTCTGCGTAACGCCGGGGAAGTGGGAGCCGAAGCCATCGTCGTGGCCTGCCCACTGTGTCATGCCAATCTGGACCTGCGTCAGGCGCAGATCAACGAGCAATTCGACGAGGATTACCACATCCCCATCCTTTACTTCACCCAGTTGATGGGCCTGGCCTTTGGGATAGAACCGCACAAGCTGGGAATAGACAAGCATTTTGTCAGCGCGGTTCCCCTGCTACAGGCTAAAGAGCTCATAGCCGCCTCTTGAAGAAGTGCCCCATTAGCACGATGATCCTCCTCGAATTGATGAACGTGAAACGTGACGTGAGGTAATGTGCCCAGGTTGCCTCAAGTTGCTCTTTGGTGTGAAACATGGTATAATGGTGATAATGGACAATTTACAGAAGTTCCGAAAGGGTAGGTAAGTCATGTTAGCTACGAAAGACCTACAAATACATCATAAGGCTGCTATCCTGGACACCAGCATGGCCAGCCATCCCTGCCTGGTCATAGAGGTTCCACCAGAAGAGCAAGAAGCAGTCCGGGCTGCCCTGGAAACCCTGTCTCAGGTAAGGACAGGTATTTCTGTTCAGAGTATTGTCTTGCACGCGCTTCGTACTGCTGCCGAACAGGCCTACTTTTGGACGCCGGAATGGCAGGCCAAAGAGCGTGCAGCCGATGAGGCCATTGCTGAAGGACGGGTTCGGACATTTGACACAATGGAAGATATGCTAAACTTCCTTGACTGGCAATGAAATACCGACCTACCGAACCCTTCTGGAAAGCCTACGCGCAACTGCCACCCCGGGTGAAGGAGCAGGCACGACAGGCCTTTCGTCTCTTTCAGCAAGGTGCTGAGAATCCCCCTTTCCACCCCTCGCTCCGTATCCGCAAGATGCAGGGACACCCCAACATCTGGGAAGGACATATCACCCTGGAGTACGTCTTCACGTTCCACATAGAAGAAGACCCCGACACAGGGGAAACAATATACGTTTTTCGCAATATCGGCACGCACGACATTTACCGCCGCCCTTAACCACTCAATCATCCAAGGGTATTCTTGTGTCACCATGCCCTGCCCCTCCTGTTTCATCCGACACCGCACAGCTATCCACGACTTGCGAGATGATCCGGAACTCAGAGGGCAGGTTGCTACCAAGATGCGCTATATGCCTTCAGAGGAGATCGAGGTCGAGCATCTACTAACCACTATCACCGAGCGAGTGGGCTACGATGCCATAGCCGAGGCCGTCACTCAACCCTTAACCGGACTCAAAGTGGTCTGCTACTATGGCTGTGTGATCACTCGGCCGCCCAAGATAACCGGCGTGGAGAATTACGAGTATCCTACAAACATGGATCGGCTGGTGGAGACCCTGGGGGCCGAGAGCCTGGACTGGTCGTACAAGACCGAGTGTTGTGGGGTCTCCCTCTCCATCACTCAGCTCCCCATTGCCCTAAGTATGAGCCGCAAGATTCTGCGTAACGCCGGGGAAGTGGGAGCCGAAGCCATCGTCGTGGCCTGCCCACTGTGTCATGCCAATCTGGACCTGCGTCAGGCGCAGATCAACGAGCAATTCGACGAGGATTACCACATCCCCATCCTTTACTTCACCCAGTTGATGGGCCTGGCCTTTGGGATAGAACCGCACAAGCTGGGAATAGACAAGCATTTTGTCAGCGCGGTTCCCCTGCTACAGGCTAAAGAGCTCATAGCCGCCTCTTGAAGAAGAGCCCCATTTGAAAGCGTTAGCGCAAAAACAAAGAGCCATCCCCCTTAGCGGGGATGGCTCCTGTCATTACTATAACTCCAATGCTTTCATTTGCGCGCCACCATCACCAGCCTCTTCGCCAAGTGATCGTATGGGGTGCCTGCAAGGTCACCATATACGTCAACCTGTGTAAAACCACAGGCAGTCAACAGCGAACTCAGCTCCACGGCTGAGTAGATGCGGTGCGCCAGGTTTAGCTCAAAACGGTTATTGTCCTTGAATAGGATCCAACGGTTCTCGATCCAACTCCAATTCTTGGTGATCTTCCGTTCTTGCAAGATAAGCACATCGTTTTCCTCATACCAGTCCCTCTCGCAAAAGATGCGGGCCAGTATCTCCTTGCCCATCGTATCCAACAGGAAAACCCCGCCCGGTTTGAGGGAGCGGTACACGTTCATGGCAACCCGGCGGTCGTCTGCCGGGTCTTCAAAATAGCCAAACGAGGTGAAGAGGTTTACCACCGCATCGAAAGCATCCGGCCTGCAAAAGGTCCTCATGTCCTCCTGGACAAACTCGACCTTCAGTCCTTCTGCCTCCGCCTGTTGGGATGCTCTATCCAGGTACAGTCGTGTCCTATCTACCCCCGTCACCTGAAACCCACGGCGGGCGAACTCCAGGGAGTGTCTCCCCACTCCGCAACAAAGGTCCAGCACGTGCACTCCCGGCTCGATTCCAAGCAGGGCAACGACTTGCTCCACCTCTGTCGGAGCATCCGACCAGCGCCGCTCAGTAAACAACACAGAAGCCACCGTGCTCCCAAAGGTATCCTGTTCGTGCCAGGGTAGGTCCTCAAGTTGTTCTGGTTTCATGGCTGGGCTCCTTCGTGCTCAATGTTCAAGACAAGCGGGTTGGCTCCCGTCGCCCCGTGCTCCAGTTCGGCCCGGGTGGTCACCACTGTGGAGATGATCCGGTTCATCTCGAAACCCACCTCCCAGGCAACCTCGCTGATACGCTGGCGCAGTTCAGGGGTGCATGCTTCCAGTTCAATGAACACGTCCAGGTCCGAGTCGGATGCGGCGTCGCCCCTGACCCGCGAGCCGAACACCCGTAAGTCGAGTACAGGCACGACATCCGCCAGGCGGCACTGAAACTCGCTTACAATTTGCCGATCTGTTTCTGTTAGCATCTTATCTATCCTTTCGCGTTACAGTTGTCACCCAGTCCGAGAATCGGGCAACAATCGGGCAAGAAATCGGGCAGTCAGGTGTTGGACTCTACGGCGTACAAGCGTTCGTCCGCACGATGCCAGTGACCTCATCGTGATCTACTTCGGCACCTGTCTCGTCGACCAGGGTGGCGCGAATACTATGATTGTTGAATCCACCCTGCCCGCCCAGGATGACCTCAGGCATGCTCCACATGTCATCAATAATCGGTGCCAGGCCATCCGGGTACCACTTGTCTTGGATATACCAGTCGTTGGTGAACACTTCCACTTTGACGTGCCAGCCGGGCTCTGTGTTGTAGGCCCGCCCGAAAATGGGGATACCACAATTGGATTTCGTCACCGTAGTTACGATATCCCTTGGGTGCTCAATGCGTACGGATGGTGTCGGGGGCGTCGGTTCGGGGGTGGGAATTGACCAGTCCAGGTTGTCATGCTTGGGTCTACGATCGTCGTCGTATAACCCCCAACAGCGCCCGACTTCTCCTTCCTCGGCCACCTTCCAGTCTTCGTCGAAAGCCTCGAAATACAAGACCGGCATGTCATATAGATTGGCCCACTGCCATAGCTCTTCAATGAACCGGCGTTGATTCTCCAGGCTAGGGACAGCGTTGTCACGTGGGTCGCCACAGGTGGGCCAGCCCGTCTCGCCTATGACGACCACCCGATCTGTATAAACTGCTCGTGAGGTAATATAGGTGGCCACGACGTGAGCTGCTCCGTGTTCGATGGGCACATTCTCCCAGAAAGGATAGCTGTGGGCGAGGATGAAATCCACCGCTTCACCGAGGAGTGGCCGGCCCTGGCATCGTGGTTTGGCCTCTACCTCGTTACACCATACATTCCATGGCTCTCCAGTCGTGACAGGGACGTTGCCTATCACTTTAGCCTGCTCGATGTAGTCAACGAGGGCCGGCTCCGATAGACGGTCAAACAGCAGAGTCTCATTGCCGATGACACCTGCCACGATATTCTGATGTTCCGTTGCCAACACGGCGAAGCAGTCCATCTCGTCGTCGTTCAACGATGGTGTGGAGGTTAGTTCGACACCCTGGTAGACGTTAATGCCGTGCCAGTTGGCGATACTAGGGATGACTGCCAGTTCCTCGTCACAAGCATCGTAGGTTCGGATGAGCTTCGTTTCCCGCTCAATGATTTCCATGTCCTCGCCAATCTCGAGAGGCGACGGTGTGAGGCCGCCCGGCGCCTGTCCAGGCCGATATGGGCTGTAGCCCAACGGAAAGTGTGGTCCTATGTCAACCGTCTCGCACCAGTGAGATGCCACCAGCATGATGTCTACAATGTCAATCCTTCCATCATGACGCAGGTCATAGTAGTGGCAATACTTGGACTCAGGTTCTTCTCGCTCCTCGCGCCATGCAGCAGCGACAATCATGATATCGG
Organism: uncultured Anaerolineae bacterium; assembly: GCA_964446635.1. Taxonomy (GTDB): domain Bacteria; phylum Chloroflexota; class Anaerolineae; order VGOG01; family VGOG01; genus CAYUPJ01. The sequence continues at coordinate 3,235 of CAYUPJ010000063.1, read as the reverse complement.
CGATATGCACGTGCCCATCCCAATCCACATCCGGTCGGTAAGCCGGAATGTGATCTAGGTGAAATGGCAAGACTACTTCGTCCACGCCCATGTCCACCACAGCGGATCCATCGGAATCGCCGTCGAAGGGCCGGCGGTCTCCTTCGAAGTCTGTCTCCGGTGCATCCGCGTTAGTGCCAGCATCTATGCACGGAGAGTCTGGTTGCAAATGGTAGTCCCCATTGACAGGGTCAACGAAGCGCGGATCCTCACAGATATTTCCTTCGCCGGGAAGGCACATCTCAATGTCTGAGTAAATGGCTTGATAGTTATGGCCAGAAAAGTCTTCACCTTCATGACCCCATACAATGCCATTGATAACTGTGCACCAGGAAAGACTGCAAAAGATCCCATTGCGGTCGGGGGCGCGATTATTAGCGATTGTGGAGTTGGTGATGGTCACCTCGCTGTTTGGGCCGGGGATCGCGATAGTGCTTACAATGCGAATCGCTCCATCCCACAGAGCGGCTGTATTGTCGGCAATAAGAGTGTTGGTAATAGTAACGAAGGAATGATCTATATGGATCCCCCCTCCGCCGCCGGTGGTATGGTTGTGAACAATTCTGCTGTTCTGAATAACGACCGAGGAAAGAAGAATGGAGATACCTCCATCGCCATTGGTGATGGTGAAGCCGTCAATCACGGTCGTGTCGGACAGGGTGGATTGTACTTCGATTACTCGACCACTTCCGTTCCCGTCAATCGTGGTCGTGCAATGACGCAGACACTGTGACCAGCCCAGGGGTTCGTATCCGCCCTTTAAGATAACGGTCTTGGTGATGACAAGGTTCTCGGTGTAGGTCCCTGTGGCAACCAGGACGGTATCGCCATCCTCCGCCTGGCTCAGAGCATAGTCGATGGTAGCACAGGGGCTGGCGTGGTTGGTACAGTCGGTCGTATCGCTGCCCGTTGCTTCGTCTACATAGCGGGTGGCGGGGGCGGCGTGGACTGAAGCCACACCTTGCAACCCCCACATCCAGGCCGCCAGGAACAACATGCCAAGTACCATAGCCATCCCCAGACATACGCCCCGCAGCCATTGGTCTGATTGAGCTGATCTCGAGGTTTCCATCTTTCACTCCTTTCGTTTTGCTCCTGACTTTGCATACGGTCTGGGGATTTGAAAAGCTCAGTTGCTCCCTTCTTGATCCCCAAACCACCGATAATCAACATTGGGGAAGAGCTTGTCGCGTTCATAGAATTCTGCCAGCCCCGTCGGGGCTTTTCTTTTTGTCTGCACATAGTATAACAGATTTCGGCTCGATTGGCAACACAAAAAGCCACCTGCGCGGTTGATGCGGGGCGAAGGTCGCGTCAATTGACCTGGCTGATTTTCTATGCTATAATCAGGACTGAAGAATACGTCCGGACAGGGGAATGAAAAATGAGCACAGGACAAGCTATTAAGCAAAGAGTGTACCAGACTATTGATGGATTGCCCTCCGAGGGCTTTGAGGAGCTTGCCCACTTTCTTGACTTCCTCAAGTTCAAATACCAGGTTCAACAACCCCGAAAAGTCGTGGCCCTGGGCGGACTATGGAAGCACCTGGATTTTGATGTGACGGATGCAGAGGTGCGGGCCTTGCGGCAGCGAGTGGCGGCGCAGCTTCTACGGAAGGTTTAGGCGACATGGAATATCTGGCTGACACCGTGGCCATCGTCCGACACCTGCTGGAGGTGGAATATGGAACTGGAGAGTTATTTCGACTTCTTTAGCCCTGAAGACATTCGTATCAAGGGGACCCGGATTGGAATTGAGACGGTGCTGGAGGACTACCTGGAGGGAGCCAGCCCGGAAGAGATTGCGGCTCGGTATCGCAACCTAACCCTCGATCAGGTGTATGCTGCCCTGCTGTACTACTTCCGCAACCGTGCTCAGGTGGACGCTTATCTAGAAGCATGGCGGACATATACGGAACAGGCCTGGTTTGAGCATCAACGTAAGCCCTCACCAGAAATCATACGGCTGCGCGAACTAAAGGAGCGCCGTGCGGCGGTCCAGAAAGGGACAGTCAGCCTATAGCTCGACTACAGCCTTGCATGAACACCTGGGAGAAGATGGAGAAGGGAAGACGGAACACGGAATCTGACGTCCGTTACCCATTCTCCATCTTCCATTTTTCCATCCAGGGGAAGCGAGAAGGCATTTCGTATTTCCCGGCCTTTCGCTGTGCGTGCCTGAGCTTGACGAAGGGACACAACCGGATTATTGTCTCTTGGAAGGGGGAAGGCAACGTCAGATGGAAGTCACGGTCAGGCAAGCGACGATAGCTGATGAAAGAATTGTGATGCGGCTCATAAGGGAGGCCGATTGGGTTGACCTGCGTTTCAGGCTTCGGGACTTGAAGGCTTGTCTGGTCGCTCGACCCTTTCTGCTAGCTCACGCCAGACGGCAGCTCCTGGGCTTCATGTTCTGGGACCTGCACCGTGCTCCTTTGGCCCGCCTGCGAGGCGCCGGCTTGAGCAACAGATGGCCTGTGTCCGACTACCTTCAGACTCTCTTGCCTCCCAGCATTGAATCGTTGCGTGCCCAGGGCGCGACAGCCTTGACCTATGTGGGGAGCGAGGAGTGGCTGACCACGCCTCTACAGGACTATGGCTTTGTCGTAGACAACATCATCGTGGCCTATGAAAAGACCGATTGGGCTGTGCCCTCTCAGGGCAATCAGGAGGTGTTGGTGCGGCCAGCACGAGCCAGGGATTTCCCAACGCTGGTCGCTCTAGACCAGGCGTCATTCGACCCGCTGTGGGAGAACACGTCCGAGGTCTTCCGAGACATATTGGCCAATTATCCCTACTTCGTCGTCGCCGAGCTGGACGGCACAGTGGTCGGCTATCAGTTCTGTAGCCTGATGGGGGATCAGGGGTATCTGGCCCGAGTCGCCGTCCACCCCGACTATCAGGGGCGGGGCATCGGGGCGCGACTAATGGCCGAGGCTATCGCTTTCTTCAACAGGGAACGGGCCAGCGTCATCATTCTGAACACCCAGCGGGACAATCAAGCTTCGCAGCGACTGTATCGCTGGTTTGGGTTCAGGCTGGTGGGGGAGGAGGCGGTGGTGTTAAAATTCAAGTAACTGCTCAGCCCGTGTCATTGCGAGGAGCGTTTCTTGCGACGAAGCAATCTCCTCCTTGCGGCTGGGGGATTGCTTCGCTTCGCTCGCAATGACAGCCTGAACTCCTTGACACCAAGAAT
>CAYUPJ010000062.1:12012-20080 GCA_964446635.1 uncultured Anaerolineae bacterium | reverse complement strand
CCGCACAACGCCCACAAGGGGCTAAACTACGAATTCCGCAACGCTCTCCTGGTATGATCAAAACGCCAGCCTCAGGGCACGCAAGGGCGTGGCCCTGGCTGGCCTCGGTTCATAGGTGTTGTCTGCCGTGTCGCTTACTTCGACAGGCTCAGTACAAGCGGCTACAGCCAAGGCGGGCTGCGGTGACCCCAACAACTACAACTACTTCGACAGCCCTTCGACAGAGCTCAGGGCGTCGCCCCGTTTCCGTCGCATGATTCAATCTCCTGTTCGGGCCATCTTAACCCTAGCATTTGGTTGGCTCATACTGCTCCTTTAGTGTACTGCGACATCATGATCAGTTCAACCCGCTCTGTCCACCCGATGCTTTTCCAGAAAGCGATGGGGTCTTGATTGTCGGCGAAGACAAAGATATGGTCATCTCTCGTATTACGATACTCATTGCCTCAATCCCTCAGGCATTCTGTCTCGATCACCGACTTGAAGGATTCGGGAGTTGGAGCTTCAATGGTCACTTTCTCACCCGATGGAAGCCGGAACGTTATCTCCTGAGCGTGCAACATCAAACGGGGGAACAAACGCTGCACGGCCTTGTCGCCGTAGCGTAAGTCGCCAACTACGGGATGACCGATGCTGTAGAAATGCACCCGGATCTGATGACGTCGGCCGGTGACAGGATACACCTTGACCAGCGTGTAGCCCTCAAACCGTTCTGCAACTTCGAATTTGGTGATACAGGACTTCCCCTGTTGCGGGTCAACGCCCATTCGTCCCGATCCAAACTGGCGTATGGGCCTGTCAATGATCCCGCTGGTTTCCGCAATCACCCCCTGAGTCAGGGCCAGGTAGGTTTTCCTGACGTTTCGCTGGCTAAACTGATCATTCAGGTATTTGTGCGCCACCACATTCTTGGCAAAAAGGAGGACACCACTGACTTCCTTGTCCAGACGATGGACAACAAGTAGCTTCTCCGGAAACGCCGACTGAACCAACGCCAACAGCGAAGCTTCGTCTTTCGCGTGCCCAGGAATTGAGGCCAGGCCTTCGGGCTTGTTGACTGCGAGGATGTCGTCGTTCTCAAACAGAACCGGAATCATTGAACAAGTTGCCACCTGTGAGGACTGGGATTACTCGATATTGTACAGCAGAAGCCCCTGCAAGTCAATCACCAGCACGATACCCAGTCCGAAACGCAAAAGCGGGAGACCTTTTAGATCTCCCGCTTTGCTTTTTTGTGGACCTCTTTTTGAGCCAGACCGACAATTGGCCTGGAGAATGAAGAATGCAAAGTCGCCTAACGGCGTGTTAGGTGCCACCTCTCAACGAGCGGGGCGATTGATGCGAATAAGCGGCCTTGAAATCTGCGCATGCACTTCAATAGCTTCATGAATTCGCTGCGCCAAGCCTGCGAAATCTGGATCAACTGTGCATACGATGATGCCACAATGTTCCTTCTGTTCACGATGCAACCGAACAAAATGCTTGCGATTGAAGGTCAGCAGCATTCGTCCTTCAACGTAAGCAAATGCCAAAACCGCTTCGTCTGGTACCGATTGGTTCGCCTGACCCGCTTCTTGAATGGTCAGTACATCATGCCCCAACCGTCGCAACTCCTCGACAACGGGAAGCGGGAAGTTCTCGTTCGAATACAACTGTGCCATTTATGCTTCCTCGTTCTCACGGATTTGCCGCTCTATGTCGTCGCGATGTGTGCGGAAGTAAGCCCAAGCGTTTGCTAAATCCTCCGCTCGCAATGTCGGGTAGGCATGCAGAAGGTCTGCTTCACTCATCCCTAATCGTCGGGACTGCACCAAAACCCATACCGGAATGCGAGTGCGAACAATGCACGGCTCACCGCCACAGACGTCAGGATTGTCGTCCACACCGGGGAAAGCATCACCAAGGTCCCGCACTATCCATTGAAGTATTTGTGCCTTTTCGGCGTGTGTCATCGTAGTCAGCAATCTCTCAGCTTCTTGAATTACATTCACATCTATCACCTGCTTTCTACTCCGATCTACACCATTTGGGAATCTCACCGACGTTTTCGCCGCCGTAAGCGGTCAGGTGCAGCATCTCGTTGGGCCGTATTTCGACGGTTGCTCAGGGCGCAACTCATTACAAAAGTGAGTGACGCAAGCAGCCGTAAGCCTCTACATACTCAGCAATTTCTGCTTCTGCGCTTGAAACTCTTCGTCTGTGAGAATACCTTGAGCAAGTAAATTCGCTAGTTTCTCAAGTTGTGTTGCAACATCAGTGCCTATTGTAGACGCCACTACCAGGTCTTCATCATGCGAACCAAGGAAGGGTTGGGCTGCTCCCAGTTCGAGGCTGAGGCCCTCACCAACTTGGTCAAGGAAGTCTACTTTCCCTGGCTTACTCAGCCGGAAGCTATCCAGGCCAGGCAGTTGGCGATACGGTGACATTTTTAGCATGGGGACCTGTTCTCAGAACTGTTGGCATCTTCGCATTTCCTTATCAACGCCACCCTTGTTGCTCGATATTATACAGCATAAGCCCCTACAAGTCAACCACCAGCACGATACCCAGTCCGAAACGCAAGAGCGGGAGGCCGTTTTGACCTCCCGCTTCGCTTAGACCCCTTGTAGATCGCTCAGACGCTCTTACTTGTGTCGAAAAGCCTGCTGTACCAGATCTTGACGGAAGTAGCTGCTGGTCTGGCCCGTCATCGCGTACTGATATACTGCCGCCGTGTAAATACCGCTCAGCGTCGAGCTCATCAGGGCCAGGAACACCAACACCAGCACAAAGGCCAAGACCGCCAGAACGATGAGGGCCACCGACTCCGACGTGGCAGCCCATACGATCAACGGCACTCCAACGAGTATCGCCAGCAGCGACAGCAGACCGAATACGAGACCGATGCTGAAATTGCCAACGATCTGCTCACCCCAGGTCTTCTTCAGCAGATTCACACTGTGCTTGATGGCATCTATGGGGCCAACCTCTTCCACGACCAGGACAGGCACCACCAGATACGTGGCGATGTTCCAGGCCAGTCCGAGCAACGAAGAGACAATCCGACCTATGGCCCCTGCCCGTTCCGACAGCCAGCGCAAAATCATGCCCACCGTGGCCGAGATGAGAGCATAACCCAATATCGCTCCGACGCGGCTAAACGCGATGCGGAACCCATCGCCGAGCGTCGGGTCTCCTCCGCGCAGGCGGATCATGGCTGCACCAACCAGGGCCGAGTTGGCGAAGAAAATCACGAAATACTGCACTAGATAAAACAGGAAGGCCACTACTGTGCCGAGAACCCTCGACTCTCCGGCCACCACCGCATCGAAAAAGTTCGCGAGCAACATCGGCAGGGCAAAAGTGGCCGTCACAATCAGGACGCCGATGGCCGACACGATGGGGAAGACCATCAATTCCTTATCGGCACGCAGCACACCGGCGCTGGCCTTAATCAACTCCCAGCTATTGGCTATTCGTCTAAACATGGGACCTCCTCCTCACTTCATTTGGTATAATTATTGATGAGCGCCGCCATGCCCGTGACGTTGAGAATCTAGTGAACGCTTGCGCTATTCTGCAAACATCTCGGCCAGCATTATTAACACATCGCTCTGTGTTGACTTGCTTATTCGCCCCAGCTTCCGCACCAGACGTGATTTATCTATAGTCCGAATCTGATCTAACACTATTTGCCCTTCTTTCCCTTGAAACCTACACGCCACTCGTGTTGGGTATGGCCTTCCCCTGGTTGTCATTGGGGCTACAATCACCGTCGCGATCCACCTATTCATCTCGTCGGGAGAGATAACCAGGCAAGGACGGGTTTTCCTTATCTCACTGCCAATCGTGGGATCAAGGTTGACCAAGTATACATCAAACCGTTTGACTACCATTCCCACTCTTCCTCGTCCCAGGTGGTAGTAACAGCAATATCACCATCAAGTAGCCTGTCATCGCCCCGCTCTGCCATTGCTTTGAACATGTTTTCCCAACCATCACGTGCTTGATACGCTGACCGTACTACGATTTCATCTCCTCGCAGCTCTAGCTCCACCTCTTCTCTTAGATCGGTTTGATCTAGAAGAACCTTTGGGATACGAATACCTTGAGAGTTGCCGATCTTAACAATCCGGGTCTTCATCGCAGACATGACAACACCTCCTACGTCAGATAGATTTGCTGAAGTAAACACATTGTAATTACAATCGGTAAATTTGTCAAGCCGAGCGTATGAACTCGGCTACCGCCGCGCTGCATATTCTCTTGCTGACCAACCGGCAAGGCAATGGTGAACGTCGTGCCTTCTCCGAGAGTGCTTTCCACAGAAATGGTGCCCCCGTGCAGTTCGACAAGCGATTTGGCAATGGCCAGTCCCAACCCCGATTCTCCCTCGTGGGTTTGCCGGGCCTGATCCACTCGATAGAAGCGATCAAAGATTCGCGGTAGTTTACTCGGCACAATGCCAGCTCCATTGTCTTGAACGGTCAGCAGCACGTTGTTTCTCTGTTGCCTGGCGGCCAGGGAAATCTGTCCCCTCGAGGGTGTGTAGCGGAGAGCATTGCTGACCAGGTTCCCTAGCACCTGCGCTATGCGTTCCGGGTCTACGTTAAAATAGTAGCCCTTCCACACCAAAGGCAGGTAGATGCGCTGACCACTTACAGCGCCACAGACCCGAATCTCCACGTCGTCCACGTAGAAGCTGGTGGGGTTCTCTCCGTTGGTCTCGACGTGGAAGGTCACGCCCGTGAACTGGCCGGCGTAGCTGCCCAGATCGAAGGTGAACTGATGCCAGGCGTTCCTGGGCGAACTATTGGTGAGGGTTTCGATGATTACCTCGCCGCCTGGACCACCGACCAGCACGATCATGACGTCCGCGCCGGGATCTGGATCGGTGCTTTCTACGTACCGCCAGTAGGAGAGGATGATGGAAGTAGCACTGAGTGGAAGCTCGGCGCCAGCGAATAGCTCGTCCCTAGCGTGGTTGGCGCCGCCCAGGCGGACACTGCGGACGCCACCGTGGGCCCGGGCGGTGGTGACTTGCGTCCCGCTGATCTTACCCCAGGGCGGGAGGAGGCCGGCCTCGAAATCGCCGTGGGGCAGGATGTTGTCACAGGGGACAACGGTAGGTGTGGTCGTTGGGGTGGGAGTGGCTGTTGCAGTAGGCGTGGGTGTCCCAGGCGACGATGTTGCCGTCGAGGTGGGAGTGGGCCCGATGGCACTTGTGTACATCCAGAGGCTCTGGCCGTCCGTACCAGCGAACACCGTCTGTGGACTGCCTGGGGCGACCTCCAGGACCGAGACGTAGCGGTTCCACGTGGGCGTGCCCAGTTGGGTCCACGAACCACCCCGGTCGGTGGAAATGTAGACCCAGGTGAAGGCGGCATAGATGGTTCCATCGCTGACGTAATCTGGCGAGAGAACCAGATCGTGGACGTGCAGGTGAGAAGGATACCCGTTATTGGCCGCACTCCAGGAATCCCCGCCGTTGGTGGATTTGAAGATCCCACCGCCGTTGGTTGCGGCGTAGATCGTCCTGTCGGTAGCATAGCCGGGCGAGATGGCCAGACTGGTCACCCTCAGATCGGTGAGCCCGCTGTTGGCCGCGCTCCAGGAATCCCCCCCATTGGTGGACTTGAAGACCCCGCCATCCCAAGTGCCGGCGAAGAGGGTCTGGTCGGTCGCATAGCTTGCACTGAGCCCTGTCGAAGTGTTGGGGGAGACGGCCAGTGCCCGTACCCACTTTGAGGGAAGCCCGGTGCTGGCATTGTTCCAGGTACTCCCTCCGTCGGTGGACTTGAAGACGCTGCCATTGTAGGCGCCGGCAAAGAGGGTCTGGTCGGTGACGTAGCTCGGCGAAAGGGCCAGGGATTCCACACTCCAATCCGTCAATCCATTGTTGGACGGCGCCCAGGAATTGCCTTCGTCCGTAGACTTAAAGACCCCGCCGCCGTAGGTTGCGGCGAAGAGCGTCTGGTCGCTGGCATAGCCCGGCGAGATGGCGATGACCTCCACCCACAGGTTGGTCAGCCCGCTGCTGGCTGCTGTCCACGAGGCGCCGCCGTCGGTGGAGCGGAACACGCCCATGTTCTGTGCGCCGGCGAAGAGGGTCTGGTCGGTCGCATAGCTTGCACTGAGCCCTGTCGAAGTGTTGGGCGAGATGTCCAGCGCCATCACGTACACATCGGTGATACCAGTAGTAGCTGCGCTCCAGGAGCTGCCTCCAGAGGTGGACTTGAAAACGCCGCCGCTGTAGGTTCCAGCGAACAGGGTACTGTCGCCAGCGTAGCCCGGCGAGACAGCCAGGCTCTCCATCTGGATGTTGGTGAGTCCGCTGTTGACCGCGTCCCAGTTGTCGCCGCTGCTGGTGGACTTGAAGACCCCGGAGCTGCCATCGCCGGCGAAGAGGGTCTGGTCGCTCGCGTAACTTGGCGAGACGATCAGGGCGTTCACGTACATGCTGGAGAGCCCGCTGCTGCTCCACGAGTCGCCGCCATTGGTGGACTTGAAAACACCACCGCCACCGGTGCCTGCAAAGATGGTCTGGTCGCTGCCGTAACCTGGTGAGAGAGCCAGCGACCGCACCTGGGTGGTGGTGAGGCCGTTGTTGACCGCGCTCCACGAACTGCCGCCGTTGGTGGATTTGAAGACCCCACTCCAGGTCGCAGCGAAGAAGGTCTGATCACTGGCGTAATTGGGTGAGATGGCCAGGGCGTTCACATTATCATCGGTGAGGCCCGTGTTGACCGGGCTCCAGTTACTCCCCCCGTCGGTGGTCCTGAAGATGCCGCTCCAGGTCCCGGCAAAGAGGGTCTGGTCGCTGGTGTAGTTGGGCGAGATGACCAGGGCGTACACGTAGGTGTCTGTGAGGCCCGTGTTGACCAACTGCCACGAGTTTCCGCCATCGGTGGATTTGCGCACACCGCCGTACAGGGCTCCTGAGGCCCCGGCGTAAACCGTCCGGTCGGTGGCGTAGCCGGGCGAGACAGCCAGAGCCTTCATTTGCCCGTAGATGAGCCAGCCTGTAGGCGTCGTCCACGTGCTGCCCCCGTCGGTGGACCTGAAGATTCCCACCGACGTAGCGGCGAAGAGGGTGTGGTCGCTGGCATAGTTGGGGGAAACGGCCAGGGCCTTGATGATGCCTCCGTACATCCCCTGGGAGCTCTGCACCCAATCACTCCCATCGGAGCCCTGGGCCGGCCAGCCAGCCACTGTCGAACTGGCGATGAGCAGCATCGTTACGGCTGCCAGCAGCAAGATAGTGATTAAGGTCGTTCGAGTTCGCACTTTTTCCCCCTTTCGCATCACTCCTTCACCCGCCACACGTGCACTACCGGCCTGGCCTCGTCGGCAAACAGCTCCAGCACATACAGCAGGCCATTGTTTCGGTCGTAGGCCACGTCGCCGATGCGGTATCGGCGCTGGACCCCTGTGCCCAGCATGTCCGGTTCGACCCCCGCCGGATTGAGGAACAGGTATTCGTCTATGTCCAGGGTAGCATATGGCTGGGGTTCCCAGGACGCCATTTCTCCCGCGGCGACCCGCGCCAGGTCGGCCGGATCGTACAGAATGAACCGGGCATCGAACCGGCTGCTCCACCAGCCGCGATAGTCGTTGTGACCCTGACATTCGGTCAAATCCTCCGGCGGACAGGGCGTGCCATCGGCCAGACGGCACAGGGTAAAATCTCCGACCATTTCTTCTTCCACACACGGATATTCGGGGCCGGCTGGATTGACAAACCCATACCAGTACTTTGTCCCGGTGGACTTGGTGCCCGCAAACAGGACTGCTGACTTGCCCGTGTTGGTGGTGATCCAGGCGCCGCCTTCCCACTCGTCAGGGTGTTGGTAGCCGTTTATGCACTGCTCGATATGGTCAGTGTCTATCGAGCTTGCGTAGTGCAGCAATACGGTCTCTTCCAGATGCGTCCCTGGCGGCGCGGGCGCGCCATTCTCGTCAATCCAGGGGCGGTAGGCAAACAGCGCCGGTCCCATCCCCGACCAGCCGCCGTCCTTGAAACGTCCGGTCCCCAGGTAACGGCCCTGGGCGTGCGCGTCTGCCCAGGACGCCGGAATCTCGAACATAT
>CAYUPJ010000062.1:0-11912 GCA_964446635.1 uncultured Anaerolineae bacterium | reverse complement strand
ATCCAACCGGCACCGGGATGCGGATTTCGGCTACCTGGCTGCCGTCCGGCAGTTCCCCGTAGGGCAATCGGTCGTGTCCGGTGATAAACAGTGATCCTGGGAAGCCATCATTCGGCCCGGCGGGGTCGCCGTTGGGATTGAAGGTCATGGCATTCCCGCCGTAGGCAAAGGTGTGCGGCCGAATGTCATCCCCGGGGAGCCGGAACGCGCCCCGGTACTCCAGGTCGGAGGGTTCGATGAGTCGAGAGGGGATGACTGTGGTGGGCGTCGCCGTGGGAGTGTGGGATGGAGCAGACCACCTCTTCATGATCATGGGCAGGTAGACGAAACGGTAGGTCGGCGGTGCCCCGGTCCGAGTGGGTGTGGGAGTCCTCGTTGGCGTAGAGGTAGGAGGTGCGCTGGTAGCAGTGCGCGTGGGGGTCCTCGTCGGGGTAGAGGTAGGAGGTACGCTGGTGGCAGTGGGCGTTGCCGTCACCCCCCCCACCGTGTAGTTGACCACCAGCCGGGGGCGCAGGTCGGCGTTGCCGTGGTTGCGGCTGTAGTAGTAGTGGTAGGTATAGTCGCCGCTTAGGGGGCGGAGCAGCAGGCCATAGTTGGGCACGCCCTGCTCTATCCAGTCACGTACGGCAGTAGTGGCGTCCAGGCTGACCCAGCCGTTTCCCATATCAGCCGGCAGTGTGACCTGACCCACAATGGTGGTATCGAAATCGCCGCCGGGGGTCGTCCAGGCCGTGCCGGGGTTGGCCAGGGTCCAGGTGGCGCCGTCGGGGACGTAGCTGGGATCGGGCCAGAAGTGCTGGCCAGTCCCTTCGGCCCAAGCACGAGTCACGCGATAGAGGACGATTTGCATGGCGTTTTCTGCATTCCCCTCGAAGCGGTAGAGCTCCACCGTAGCACTGTTGATCGTGGCATCACCAGGCAGGGCTGAGAGGTCCCAGCGGATCAGGCTGCGGCGGTGCTCCTGGCCCTCGCCGAAGAAGGTCTCCAGGTTCTCCGCGCCACCCAGGTTAGCGTTAGGGGCAGCGTCGTTAGCCAGGATCACGTCGGTCGTGCCGGCATAGGAGGCGTTGGGCCACACGCCGTCTTGAAAGATCACGGTATACTGGCCCGCCGGCGGCGTTCCGGTCGGCGTGGCCGTTCTCGTGGCCGTCGCTGTCACTGTGGATGGAGGCTGGGTGGCCGTGGCGGTCGGTGTGGCTGTTCTCGTCGCCGTAGGCGTGTTCGTCCTTGTCGGCGTAGGCGTGGACGGCGTGCCGGTGGCAGTTGGCGTGGGTGTCCCCTCGCCCCCCTTCCAGCGGTGGTAGAAGACGTTGAGCAATTGGACGAACTCGCCGGTGGCCTTCTGGCCGCCGGCGGCGGTGGGGTGGCTGTCCCAGGCATCGCTGCCATAGGCGGCGAAGTTGTTGGCCACGTCCTGGATGTGTTGCACCGTGCTGTTCCACCAGCGGTGGTGGTTGCCGGTCTGCCAGCCCAGGTCATTGGTGTTGGCATTGCCGCCGTTGGAGGTCAGGACGTTGTAGAAGTCGAAAACGGCCACGTTGTTGTAGGGATAGCCGTCCAGCCAGTCGTACCACAGCCAGCTATTGAAGGCCCGGGCGTTGGCGGCGCGCTCAGGTGCAGTCTCACTCTCCATCAGGGGCGGCGCGGTGATGACCACGAACAGCTTGTCCTGGTGGGTGGCGAAGTAGGTCAGGATGTTGTCGTAGACGGCTTTCGCGTTGGCCACAGTGTACTCGTAATCGTTCGGCTCAGAGAGCGGCGGGTCGTCAGGATGGCCGTACAAATCAGAGTTGGGAAAGCACGATTTGAACATGATGATTTGGTTCTCACCACCGGGATCGGTTGGCAGGCGAGACCAGGAGCCGAAATCGCCAACGTTCTGGCCGTTCTCGTTATACAAGGCGGCCAGAATCTCGTCGCTGTTGGGGCCGGTGAACCATTCGGGCCAGTTGGGGATGTCCGTCCGGTCACCGATACTGTCCGGCCCCCACTCGTAGTTGGTGGCGCTGACAAAATAGTTGTTGTTCATCAACGCCATGCCCAGGCCGCCATAAGGTTGATCCTGGTTTGGGTCGGCCAGCCAGTTCCCGCCAGTGGAGTGGTGGATGAAGATGAGCTTGACGGTGGAAGCAGGCGGGTTGGGGTTGTCGGCAATCAGCCGGCCCCGCGGGGCGGCTACGGTAGAGCTGGCGGCCAGGAACAAGGCCAACGCGCCCACAAATGTCACTATCGTCGCTATCCTTCTGGTTTGCATTTTACTCCCTCCCTTTTTTGGATTGGTACCAACTAACGGCGATCTTTGGGCTTGTGCTCAGTCACTCCATATCGAGTTTCCCCGATCATCACCTCCTCCAGCCACAGTATCGTATTCTCTTCATCACAACCATTATACTCCAAGCCTTGTAAAAACACAACGAGCAAAGCCACCTGCATCAATCGCACAGGTGGCTTCGTTCGTTTGCCTGAGACTCTCCCTTACTGGTGTCACACTGATTTCCCGCAGGCATTTTGGGCTGGCAAGTATTCGGAACCCAATTCAGGCAAAAATGAGCGTGAAATTGGCGAAAACCGCTCTCCGAATACTTGCCAATTTGCCCCCTCAAAAGGGCTATCAGGGGAATCAGTGTGTCAGGAGTAGCTCTTCAAGATAATGGGCAGGTAGATCTGGTGGCCGATGAGGATCGTCACGCTGTCTGTCGCCGTCTGCCCGTCGCTGTCCGTTGCGGTCATGGTGATTTTGTGCTCGCCGGGGTCCAGCGTCAGGACGGGCAAGACAAGCTGCGAGCCGCTGCCGAGGACACCCTGGCGATCGGACGACCAGGTGATACTGGCTCCCGTCAACTCCCCGTCCTCCAGGTCTTCGGCATGGCCAGTCAGAACGATGGCTTCGGAGGGGTTGAGCAACGATTCGCTCTGTGGCGCGCCGATCCACGCGCTCGGTGCCTTGTGCGTCACTTCGAAGACTCCCGAATCGGCGATGGCGGTGTTGAATCCGTCGCTGGCCAGCACCTGCACTCGCGCTTCACTACCCCCCGGCCATGACGCTGTGCTTGCGTGCAGACTGTCCTCCGTCAGGTCAATGGCCAGCGGCCACCAAGACGTGCCGTCATCGTGACTGTACAGCACCGTGTAGTAGAGGGTGTCCCCATCCTCGTCGCTGGCAGCCCACGAGATGGTCGTCGTGTCGCCCAGCGCCTCCCCAGCACCGGGTTCGACTACACTCACAGATGGAGCGTGGTCGCTGGCCATGCGCTCAGCCAGCAGCGTGACGCCACGCCGCAGGACGATACGGCGTGCCTCAGTCGGCAGCGGCAGGACGAAGGAAAATCTTCCTGTGCCACTGCCCTCCCCATTGCTTGAGGTGGCGTAGGTCAGCTCGAAGCAGTGGCGGGAGAGGATAGAGCCGGAGACGCTTTGAAGATCCAAGCAATAGTCGCCTCCGGGATCGAAGGTGGGGAAGGGCTCTTCGCTACTGAACTGATAGGCAATGCCGAGTTCGGCGCTACTGTCCTCAAACACGAAGCCGCTGACCAGAATGGCCATCTGGGGTTCCGAGCCTGCCTGGGCCAGCCTTGTCGCTCGCGCCCTGCTGTCAGGGTGTTGACACGACCCTGACGAGGAAGCCGGAGCACACCATTGTCCGACTTTGGCCCACTCCTTGGAGTACTTGTTGCCGGCGAGCCGGCTCCAGCTATACGGCGAGATCCAGTGGCTGCTCCCTAAGGGCGTAACCATGAAGTCGTCGGTAGTCGCAACTATGGTGGACTTGCTCACCACGTCGAAGCCGATTTCCTGGATGTCGGCGTTCCCCGTGAAAGGCCAGCAGGGATCAATCTTTGCGGGATCGCCGCCACTGGGATGATGAAGACTTTGCGTATGCCCAACCTCGTGGGCCAGGAACCCGGCGATGTCTCCCCACGTGGGTTCGACGCCAAAGCCCGCGTTTCCCCCGCCCCATCCTATGTATGGATACCCACCCCCTAGAGCGCTCTTTGGCAGCCAGCCAAAGAGGACGTCGGGAGGCGGGGTGGACATCTTCTTCCGCCACGTTTCCAGCTTGTTCATCAGGTAGTAACCGTCATCGTCCCGCACATCGTCCCCGGCCGGATAGGACATGTTGGTGCCTTGACTGTAGCTGACTGGCTGCGGCCAGGTCCTCTGCATCAGCCAGGCGGCCCCACCAACGACACTGGCAGCAGGCAGGCTTCCTGGTACGTACTTGGGATAACTCTTGGAGTCTGCGGGCGTGTAGGGATCAACGTACACCCACTTGATATTGAGCGGCTGGCGATCATGGAGAGGCACTATAATAGAATCTGAGTTGTTGCTGTAGTCGGTCTCCAGGATCTTCTGGTCGAAGTTGACGTGTACAGCGAAGGCGATGGCCATACCGGTCGGTGCTTTCAGGGCATAGTTTACCGATCCCGAAACATCAGCGCGCAGTTGGGCCAGGCTCTTGTTCACGGGCACATCCACGGTTGAGGGCGTCCCTGGCCCATGCCACCAACCCCACCCGCAGGGGACCGTTGTGCTTGTGCATGGCGGAGCAACCTGATGGGTCAGGCCCACGGTCACCCCTTGGAGGACCGTGCCCTGGCAGCCATTGCAACCGATATACACCCGCACGTAGGTGTCCTTACCAGAGGTCAGTTCCAGGTGATTGTCGGGGCACTGCTTATATCCCTGGCTATCGTCAAAGCACTGGATGGCCTGGGTCACCTCGATGCCCCAGATATACAGGTCCACGGAACCCCCACAGTAGAGGACGGGTGGGCCATCCCGCAGAGCGATGAGGTCAGGCGGCACCGTCGGCACAGGTTCGGGCCCCGACTGGCGCACAGTGAAGATGTTCTCTACGTGGTCGCCAGGCTCCGACCCGCTGAAGCGGATGCGCCCCTCCGCCTCCTCGCCATCCGGACCGGCGGTAGCCTCCACAAGGTCCAGGTTCGGGTCGTCGAGGGCCAGGAAGTAGTAGGGATGCTCCTCCTCGGGGTTCCTCCTCACCGTCAGCAGGAAAGACCCATTGCGGCTGGTGTAGGCCGTCCCCAACAGCGTTTCCACCTCCGATGGACTGGAGGACGCGTACAGGCTGATCTGCGCTCTCCGCAGGGCCTCACTGACCTCCCCAACACTGCGGTACACCCTGCCAGCAAAGGTGTGCGTGCGAGACGGCAGCGTCAGGGTGGACACAGCCACTGGTGAGGAGAACTCAGAGGTATTGCCTTGCGGGTCGGTGACGGTAGCCGTCACGTTGGGGCCCGACGGCACGCCCAGCCAGCTCCAACTGCCATCAGCCTCGGTGCTGACTTCCCCCTCGGGCTCCGCACCCTCATCGGATGGATCAGAGAAGATCCGCACCCAGCAGCCGCCACAGGTGGACGTACCACTCACCCCGAAGGTCCCGGCATAGCTGACCACAGGTGGCGTCAGC
Source organism: uncultured Anaerolineae bacterium (assembly GCA_964446635.1). Taxonomy (GTDB): domain Bacteria; phylum Chloroflexota; class Anaerolineae; order VGOG01; family VGOG01; genus CAYUPJ01. The sequence continues at coordinate 6,481 of CAYUPJ010000062.1, read as the reverse complement.
TCCATGTTGCCCCCGCCGTAAGTCTCGATGCCCAGGCCCCCATTGTCGGTGATGTGGTTAGAGCCAATATCATTGCTCACCGCCCATGCAAACACCGCCACCCCGTTGCCGCTGTTGTGGGTAATAAGGTTGTCTTCCCACGGGAAGGCAGCAGCCCCAACATAACCCCAAGTGCCACCAATATAGTTGTCATGAGCGCCGCAGCAGACCCCGATCCCTGAGCCAGCGTTGGGCAGATCTGCAGCCCCGGTCGGGTCCGTACCGATGGCGTTGCCCGTCACCGTGTTGTCGCTGGCCTCGCCGGAGATGTGCACCCCGTCCATGCCATTGCCGCCAACGACGTTGTCGGGTCCGACGTAGTTGTGGTGGGCGCCATCATTGATCTCCACGCCAAAACGCGCATTGCCCAGTGGCGCCATGCGTGCCGCATTGAGGCCGACGGCGTTCTCCTTGACCACGTTGCCCTGGGCCTCGCCTCCGCCGATGAATACCCCATCCCACTCATTGCCCGCAATCACGTTGCCGGGCCCCACCCACGTATACTGGGCCATCCAGATACTCACCCCGTTGCCTCCGTTGGGCAGGGCGGCTGCGCCACTGGCATCGGTACCAATGTAGTTCCCCGTTATCTGGTTGTCGGTTGCGCTGCTGCCTTCAATCCACACCCCGTCGTTGTGGTTGCCGGAGATCACATTGTCGGGGCCCACCACGTTGGCCGCACCGTCCACGATGGAGACGCCTGTGCGGTTCCCTGCCACGCTCGTCCCGTCCGGATTGGTGCCGATGTAGTTGCCCATCACCACATTGGAATCCGAGCCAGCACCCTCGATGCGCACCCCATCGTCGCTGTTGCCGGAGATCAGGTTGCCGAGACCAGAGCCTGCGCCCACGTGGTTGTGGCTTGCTCCGTCCTCGATGCGCACCCCGTGGCTCTCGTTGTAGACGATCTTGTTGCAGGTGACCAGGTTGTGATGGGCGCCCGCGCCGTGAATCCAGACGCCGCCGTCTGTCCAGTGCCCAATGACCAGCCCCCTGACCGTCTGGCTGCTGCCCAACAGCTCCAATCCGCTGCCACTCACACTGTCGCCGAGCAGGAGAATGGGCCAGTTCTCGGGGCAGGGACCCGATAGACGATCCCCCGCCACCATCGTGCCTGGATCCACCAGCGCGGGCAGGGTGCTCGTGGGCTCAATCGTCCACTGGTCGGCGGTCCCATCGTATCCTGAGTCTGTAGTGGGGATTTCGAAGACGATGGTGTCTGGGCCATCGCGCTCGTTGGCCTCACGGATGGCCTCGCGCAGGGTGCAGTCCTGCGTCTCGGTGTGTGGCTGATGGCAGGCCCCGTCGTCGTGGTCGGCCGTTGTGTTGACGATCAGTTGCGAAGACGCTACTTCTTCCACGTAGAACGTGTTATCGCCGTAGAAGCCCGGCTCAACGTTCGAGAAGTAGATGGATCCATCGGGCAACACCTGGCCGCCGCTCCCAGGCTCGACCTGTTCCACCCGATAGCGCGGGTCGCTTACCACCAGCAGATACTCGTTCGCCAGGGCCTCCGACTGATCGTACAGCAAAAAATCGCCTTCTGCGGCCGACTGAGTCCAGGAGATCTCCTCCCATTCGGGCTTGTTGGCCAGCAGCTTGACTTGTACACCGATCAGACAGGGACCGGTCGGCTGGATCGCTGAACAGGTCTTGCCGCCGAAGGTCACCGCCTGTATGGGTTGCGCGGGGGACGAGAATCCTGAGGTGTCGCCATCCTTGGTCAGGGTGGCGGTGACCCACTTCCCAGGCGGCACCGTCCCCGCCCATTCCCAGGTGCCGTCGCTCTTCGTGGTGGTCGTACCCAGGAGCACCTCTCCCTCCGCGGGCTGAGCCGGCGTGTGTACGGAATTGGTGAAAATCTCAATGGCGCACGAGGAGCACGATGGGTTGGTGGTTCCCTTCACATTTGTCAACCAGACACTCGTCACCACCGGCGGGGTCAGGCGCGAGTTCACGATGCCCATACCGCCGTTCTCAAAGATGCTGTTCGCGGTCACCACATTCGGGCCAGAATAACTACCGAAGAACACGCCGTGCTGGTGGTTATAGGCAATAATGTTATATCCTACTGTGTTGCCCGAAGCCTCGTCAACGATGTCAATTCCATAGCCGTTCGGGAGGGGCAGGTCCACGCTGGCCTGCAGGCCGATGCGGTTATTGTCCACCACGTTGTCACTGGTGCCCTGCCCCGTGAGCCTAATGCCGGCCAGACCATTCCCGGAGATCACGTTGTGCATGCCGATCCTGTTGTCATGCGCGCCTGAGGCGAGGACGACCCCATAAAAAAAGTTCGCCGGCGTACCGGGGTCTGAGCCGCCGATTTGGTTGAAGTTCACCTCATTGTGGTGGGCGCCGTTCTTAAGGTACACTCCGTCGGAACACGAGTGTATGACGTTGCCCGAGATGAAGTTGTCATGGGCATCGTAGCTGATCCTCAGTCCATTCGCGAGCCAAGGTTGAGGCTGCCCACCCAAGGTCATGACAAGGTTGCACCGGAAGCTGTTGTTATGGGCCTTAGCATCGGTTATCTCCACTGCCGTCGGCATTATTAGACTACCATAAATACTGACGTACTCGAGCGTATTGTAAGCGCTCTTGATTACAAGACCAGTCTTGGTACCGGTGAGGTTCAAGCCGACTTTGCCACCAACCTGCGCACATCCACCAGTGGCCAGAGACAGGTGCGTGATGGTCTCAGCCTCCTCGAGTTCCGCACGACCATCGATCGTCGTCCAATCGTCCTGGATCGCCGGCAGCTCGCTCCGAGGAGTGATCGTCCACATCCTTGTGTCCGAATCATAGCCAGGGTCATCGGTGGGGATGTCGAACAGAATGGTGTCGGGGCCTTCCTCCGCGTTGGCCCAGCGCATGGCCTCCCGCAGGGTACAGTCCTGCGTCTCCGTACGGGGGTGATCGCACGAGCCATCGTCGTGGTCGGCGGTGGTGTTCACTATCCACGTGCGGGCCTCACCAGTCGGCGTTGCTGTGGGGGTGGATGTCGAGGTAGGCGTGAAAGTAGTGGTGGGCGTCGGAGCGTAGGTCCCCGTAGGCGTGCGCGTCGGTGTCTGCGTTGGAGTAGAGGTGGCCGTCGGGGTGGGCGTAGACGTGCGGGTCCCCGTGGGTGTAGGCGTGGGGGTATGAGTCGGCGGCACGGTGCCCGTGGGCGTCCATGTCGGGGTGGGTGTCCGCGTAGGAGTAGAGGTCCCTGTCGGAGTAAGAGTACATGTAGGGGTGTCCGTCGGCGTGGGTGTGCGGGTTGGGGTATGGGTCGGCGTGTTGGTGGATGTGGGCGTCCAGGTGGGGGTCGGTGTGGTCGTCCGGGTGGGAGTCGGGGTGCGGGTCGGCGTGTGCGTGGCCATCGGCGTCCATGTGGGGGTGGAGGTCGGCGTCGAGGTAGGGAGACTGTAGGTCACCACCAGCCGGGGCGGGTTAGCGCCAGGGTGGCGGCTCACGAACCAGCGGCCCCAGGAAGCCTGCCCGGAACCGTGGGGGCCGCGCAGGGCCAGGCCGTTGTTGGAACCACTGTGCCACGCCCGCGCCCAACTTGCGATGCCCAATTCGTAGTACCTGCCAGAGACATTATCCACTTCCCAGCCCAGCCCCATCGTTTCCCAAGAAGGGGCCTGGTTCCATATCACGTTGTACTCACTCCAGGCACCGGTCACATAATAGACGCCTATGGTCACCAGGTTGAGGCCCGTAGTTTCCTGGAGATACAGTCCCAGGACAGCCGACGCGATGGTGGCTTCTGCCGGGATGGCGCTGAGATCGAAGCGCAGGAGGGAGACTTCCTCACCGCTGTCGGTGAAAGAGATGCCCAACAGCTCGTCCCCGCCGAAGTTGCTATCAGGCGCCGAGCTTTTGAGGGTCGCGTCGGCAACACCGGTCAGGGTGACAGTAGTCTGAGCCAGTTCAGATACGCTGTAGGTAGCCTGGCCCGTCACCGAGCCGGTAACGAGCAGCACCGCCACAGTGGTTAGCAGCACAATTGTGATAAAAGTCATTCGGGTTCGCATTTCTTCTCCCCTTTCATCTTTTGCCACTACCAGCCATGAGTAGGACTGTCCTCAGTGGTATCGTGTTCCCTTCACTGCGACCATTATACTCTAAGCCCTGTAAAAACACAAAGAGCAAAGCCACCTGCATCAATCGCACAGGTGGCTTTGCTTCGCTACTCAAGGTCTATCGCTTCAGGTTTCAGGGATAGCTCTTCAAGACGATGGGCAGGTAGACGCGCTGACTAGGTGTAGATGAGACCGTGCTGGTGGGCGTGGCCGTCGGTGTCGCTGTCGGTGGTGGGGAGCCCGTGGGTGTGGGAGTGCGTGTAGCTGTCGGTGTTGATGTCGGCGGTGGAGTGCCCGTCGGTGTGGGAGTGGATGTAGTTGTTGGTGTTGATGTAGGCGGTAGAGTACCTGTCGGCGTGAGGGTAGGGGTCTCTGCGCCGATGCCCGGCCAGAAGCCTGCTCCCAGCCGGTAGTCAGCACTGCTCAGGACACCCACCGCTGGCTGGCCGATGCTGCCGTTCACGGCGTAGCTGGCTGACGTAGACCGACCGCCCCCACCAGCGATGACGTGCCACCACAGGTCAAAGCCACTCGCCGACTGCACGAGAGCGCCGGTCACCAGAACCGCCAGCAAGGCGCCGATAAGGGCGAACTTTCGTGCTTTCATAGTCCACCCCCTATCGCCCGAGAACCAGCACCCAGATGAGGCCAGTCCCCTTGGCCAATGGTTCCAGAGCGCAACCCAGCACCGGGGCTGCTGGCGTGACCGAGGTCAGTTTTTGCGCCAGGCCACCCTCACCCCCGGCCCCTCTCCCAGAGGGCGCGGGGAGAGCAGTGGGGCCCAACGGGTCGCCGACCTCGATGGCGCCTGAGGAGGCGTCGGCCCGCACCTGGACGAGCCCCTGTACTACGACGAACAGGTAATCGCCAGGAGCCACGTTGCCCGTAGCGAGGCCGGGCATCTCGACGGTGACGGTTTGATCGGAATCACTGCCCAGAACGGGTGTCTCCGTGGCGGTGACGGCAGCCCGGGCCTGGACGACGCCAAGGGCACCCCCGCCGGCTGTCGTGGCCCGCCGCACTTTCAGGACAGGCGTCTGCTGCCCTTTCAGCGGCGGCGCGACACCACTGAGGGACACCACGTCCCCCACGTCCAGCGAGTCGGTGTCCCCATTCCGCCCGAGGAAGACGATGGTGCAGCCGGTGCATGAGCCCCCGACGTAGAGGTTCTGATTGGTGGCGAGCCCCCAGGTCGCGGCGGTCTGGCCGTACACGCCGATAGCCAGACCCCCGTTCGTGCCACTGGAATACCCGCCCACGCCGTGGGCGTAGGCACTTGACCCCAGCACGCCTTCCGTGACCTGGCCAAAGCCTTCACCGAGGACCCCCTCGCCACCGTCGGCGCTGCTCTTGCCGTACACCCCTTTCGGGCCCTCCCCCTTCACGGCCGCCTCGCCATAGCCAGTGTTGGCATAGACGCCCACGCCGGACACGCTGTTGCCCACGACGCCTTCGCTGGAGGTGCTGACGCCGAGGACGCCCGCCCCGCTCTCGCTGCGGCCCTCCACGCCATTGCCGGCGGTACTGGTACCCTTCACGCCACCTAGACCCCCGTCGCCTTGCACTCCATAGCCAGTATAGCCAAAAAGGCTCTCGCCGTGAACACCGATAAAGCCGACACCGTGCACGCCGGGTGCAGAGCCCGAGGTAGCCTGACCGTGCACCCCCTCGTAGCCTTCGGCGAAGAGGCCCGGGCCGTTGGCGCTGGTGAAGTAGCCACCCCAGCCGTCGCCGTTGGCTGCGCCTCGGATGGCGGCCGAGTCTGAGCCACCTTGAGACTCCGCGCTGACGCCGTCGCCGACCGAGCCGCGCGCCATCAGGCCCGTTGGACCTTCAGCGACGCCCCCTGCGTACACCGAGCTGGTGCCCTGTACACCGATCTCGCCGCTGCCGACCACGCCGGTGCCGAAGTCAGCGTTGCCCTCGACCCCCTTGCCGCCATAGCCGGTGGCCGTGCCCTTGACTCCCGTGGCGTTATCGTTCGTGGTATAGCCAGACACCCCGATCAGCCCGCCGGTGCCGAACACACCCTCGGCATACCTGCTGAAACCGTAGACTCCACTGCTGTCGGAACTGTGGCCAGCGACGCCATAGCCATTGGCCGCCTCGCCCTGGACGCCAACCTCTTCATTGGGATAACCCCCTACCGTCGAGCCCGAAACGCCGTGGATCGCCCGGCGGCCTGCACTGGTATCGTAGTTCTTGACATTAAGCACTGCGTCGTAGAAATACGTTCCTGTTGACTCGCCTTCAATTCGAGCCTGTGGCCGCAGGCTGAGAGCATAGGGCACGGGCAGCAGCTCCTGCCGGGGGGAGAGCCACTGGCCGTTGACCTGGATGCGCAGCCACAGCGCCTGGCCGTTGAAGGCGTCCTG
>CAYUPJ010000061.1:0-20247 GCA_964446635.1 uncultured Anaerolineae bacterium | reverse complement strand
CTCGACTGTAGCACCTGAATTCTGGGGCCCAAGATGATGGATGCCGGTCGGCATCCCAACATTCATCTCCTCACCTACAGTGAGGTGGAAGAGGTCTCTGGTTACATCGGCAACTTCAAAGTCAAGGTGCGCAAGAAGCCCCGCTACGTGGACACGGACAAGTGCACCGGCTGTGGCCTTTGCTGGGAGTATTGCCTGACCAAGCGTATCCCCCAGCTCAAACTCATCAAGATGGGCGACATGCCCATCGGTGAAAGGAGGCCGGGCGAGCGATGAGCGAAGTTGTTGAAGCTATTATGGAACAACAGGTAGATGCCATCATTGACCGCTACGGCGCGAACAAACAGTTCAGCCTGGCTGTCTTGCAGGATACCCAAAGAACCTACAACTATCTCCCTCGTGAGGCGTTGGAACACATCGCCAGGCGGCTGGACATCTCGCTGGGCGAAGTATACCGTCTAGCCACGTTTTTTGCCGCGTTCAGCCTGCATCCCAAAGGCGACTATGTCATCAAAGTCTGTCTGGGTACGGCCTGCCACGTGCAAGGCGGCCCGCGTATTCTGGATCAACTGGAGCGCGACCTGAACATCAAAGCGGGCCAGACCACAGCCGATGGCAAGTTCTCAGTGGACGCGGTGCGTTGCCTCGGTGCCTGCGCCCTGGCGCCCGTCTTGGTGGTGAACGAAGATGTCCACGGCAAGATGTCGGGCGCGGCCGCTAGCAAGCTGATCGGGAAGCTGAGCCTTGCCCTGAGCAGGGCCGAAGGGAAAGGCGATGGCGCGAAAGAGGAGGAGGAATAACATGCCAAGGATAACCAGTCTGCAAGACTTGCACAAGCTGCGCGCAGAACTGCGCCATGAGGTTGCGCAACGTTACGACGTGGGCACGACTCTCGTCGTGGGGATGGGGACGTGTGGCATCGCGGCTGGCGCCCGTGAGACCCTCCGGGCCCTCTCCGATGAGTTGGCTCGCCGTGGCATAGAGGCTCACCTGACCATCACTGGCTGCATCGGCCAGTGTGCTTATGAACCGCTGGTGACGATCCATCGGGCCGACGCATCACCGGTGATGTACGGCCACGTCACGGCCGACAAGGTGCCTGAACTGGTTGACAAGCACCTGGTGCAGGGACAGGTGATCCAGGAATGGGTCGTGGCGGCGAGCTAGGAGGAGACAAGCGATGATAACCAAACCACGTGCCACTGTATTGGTATGTAGCAGCACCGGCTGCCTGGCGTCCGGCTCAGCCGGCGTGTACGAGGCAATGTCCTCCGAGCTCCAGCGTCGGGGACTGGAAGACGAGGTGCAAACCGTAATTGGCGGGTGCCGTGGCTTCTGTGCCATGGGACCCGTGCTGGATGTCTACCCTGGCGGTATCTTCTACGTCCGGGTACAACCCGCCGATGTTTCCGAGATCGTCGAAGAGACACTGGTCAAGGGACGGGTCGTCGAGCGGCTGTGCTACAAGGACCCCACTACCAAAGAGGCCATCCCGATCTTTGAAAAGATCCCCTTCTACGCCAAGCAGGAGCGCCTCGTTTTGCGCAACTGTGGGCGGATCAATCCGAATCGCATTGAGGAGTACATCGCCTTTGGCGGCTACGAGGCTCTGGCCCACGCGCTGTTTGCCATGACGCCCGAAGAGATCATCCGCGACGTCAAAGCGTCCGGCCTGCGGGGGCGAGGCGGAGCTGGCTTTCCTACCGGACGCAAGTGGGAATCAGCCCGCAAAGCCGAAGGCGACATCAAGTACGTGGTGGTCAATGGTGACGAGGGCGACCCTGGGGCCTTCATGGACCGCAGTATCATGGAAGCTGACCCGCACAGCGTACTGGAGGGGTTGATCATTGGCGCTTATGCTGTCGGCGTGCACCAGGGCTACATCTACGTGCGCGACGAGTATCCCCTGGCTGTGAGGAACCTCCACATTGCCATTGATCAGGCGCGCGAGTATGGCCTGCTGGGCGAGAACATCCTGGACTCAGGCTTTGACTTTGATGTGCAGATCATGCGCGGCGCTGGCGCGTTCGTCTGCGGAGAGTCCAGTGCCTTGATGCAGTCCCTCGAAGGCAGGGTCGGTGAACCGCGCCCCAAGCACATCCACGCCACCGAGCGTGGGCTGTGGGATCGCCCCACCTGCCTCAACAACGTCAAGACCTGGGCTACCATCCCGCATATCATTAACAACGGCCCGGAATGGTTCAGGCGGATGGGTACCGAGGGCAGCCCCGGCACAATGGTCTTCTCTCTCGTGGGTAAAATCAACAACACTGGCCTGGTCGAAGTGCCAATGGGCATCTCACTGCACGACCTGATCTACGACATCGGCGGCGGCATTCCCAAGGGTAAGGAGTTCAAGGCTGTGCAGACCGGCGGCCCTTCCGGTGGGTGTATCCCTGCCGAGTTACTCGGCCTGCCGGTGGACTTTGACCGGCTGACGGAGGTTGGCTCGATGATGGGCTCCGGCGGCATGGTCGTGATGGACGAAGACACGTGCATGGTAGATGTGGCGCGCTACTTCCTGGACTTCCTCAAGGAAGAGTCCTGCGGCAAGTGCGTGGCCTGCCGTGAGGGCATCAAGCGTATGCTCGAAATCTTAACCAGAATCACCGAAGGCCAGGGCACGATGGATCACATTGACCAGCTCGAAACGCTGGCCTGGACGGTCCAACAGACGTCCCTGTGCCAGCTCGGTAAGTCGGCGCCCAATCCGGTGCTCAGCACGCTGCGCTACTTCCACGACGAGTACGTTGCGCACGTGGTGGATAGAAAGTGTCCCGGTGGCGTCTGTCGCGCCTTGATCAGCTACAGCATTGACCCCGAAAAGTGTACCGGTTGCATGGTATGCGCGCGCAAGTGCCCCCAGGAAGCCATCAGCGGCGAACGCAGGCAGCCGTACGTCATTGACGCGGAGCTTTGCATCCGCTGTGGCGTCTGCCGTGACCTGTGCCGCTTCGATGCAGTCGTGGTGCAGTAGAGGAGGATTCTGAATGATCACTTTCACCATTGATGGACAAACCGTGCAGGCCGAAGAGGGCAAAACTATCCTCGAAGTGGCCCGTCGGGAAGGTATCCCGATTCCCACGCTCTGCTACCATCCAGCGGTAGAACCCTACGGTGCTTGCCGGATGTGTACCGTGGAGGTAGAGTTGCACAGGCGAACGAGGCTGGAAACCTCTTGCACCATTCCGGCGGAGGAGGGCATGGTTGTGCGTACCAACACGCCGGACGTCTACAAAGCGCGCCAGACGTTGATGGGGCTGTTCCTCTCGCGCTGCCCCAACGTGCCGCTGATCCAGGAACTGGCGGCCCAGTATGGCATCACCGAGCCGCCCTACCCCACCGACATACCTGAAGAAAAGTGCATCCTGTGCGGGTTGTGCGTGCGTGTGTGCCAGGATGTGGTGGGCTCAAAGGCGCTCAACTTCTCCGAACGGGGCATTACCCGCCGCGTCAACCCACCCTTCCTGGAGAAGACCCGCGATTGCATTGGCTGTGGCGCCTGCACCATCGTCTGCCCCACCGGTGCCATCGAAATCGTTATGGAGGAATTGGCGGTCTACAAGGAAAAGCCGCTGGGGCCGACCTCGGCCATCTACGTGCCGTCGCTGCAGGCGGTGCCGCGCGTGCCGGTGATTGACACCGACGTCTGCATCCGCTTCCGCCAGAACGGCCGCACCAACGGCCGGATCGCCGACGCCTGTGGGGTCTGCCAGATGATGTGCGAGGCCGATGCCATCCACTTTGACCAGGAGGACGAGATCGTCGAACTGGACGTGGGGGCGATCATCGTCGCCACCGGCTTTAACATGTGGGACCCCGCGCAAATGTCTCAGTACGCCTACGGCCAGTCGCCCAACATCATCACCGGCCTGGAGTTCGAGCGGCTCTCCAACGCTGGCGGACCGACGGGCGGCGAGATCCTGCTGGCCGACGGGCGTAAACCCGAAAGCGTGGCCATCATCCACTGCGTGGGCAGCCGCGACCACAATGCCCATCGCTACTGCTCCCGCATCTGCTGCATGTACGCGCTGAAGCAGGCCCACCTGGTACGCGACAAGACCGGTGCAGAGGTGTACGAGTTCTACATGGACATGCGCGCCTTCGGCAAGGCCTACGAAGAGTTCTACGAGCGCATCCAGGAAGAAGGAGTTTTCATGGTTCGCGGCAAGGGGGCAAAGGTGGAGGTCCTGCCCGACGGCAAGCTGCGGGTGAAAGGAGAGAACGCCAACTTGGGAGTCATGGTCTCGGTGAACGTGGACATGGTGGTCCTGGCCACGGCCATCGAGGCGCAGCCCGATGCCGACCGCATCGCATCCCTCTTCGGCCTGGGCCGCACAGAAGATGGCTTCTTCGCCGAGGCCCATCCTAAGCTGCGTCCGGTGGAGACCAACACCGATGGTGTCTTCCTGGCCGGGTGCTGCCAGGGGCCGCGGGACGTGCCGGACACGGTCGCTCATGCTGGCGCGGCGGCCTCCATGGCCATCGCGCTGCTGGACAAAGGCGAGGTCACCATCTCGCCTGCCATCGCCTGGGTGAACGAGGAGCTGTGCTCGGCTTGCAAGACCTGCATCGCCCTCTGTCCCTACAGGGCCATCAGTTTCGTGGCCAAGAATGGTACCGGCGTAGCCGAGGTCAATGAGGCGCTGTGCAAGGGGTGCGGCACCTGTGTTGCTGCCTGCCCGGCTGGAGCTATCATCGGGCGCCATTTCACGGACGAGCAGATCCTGGCACAGATCGAGGGGCTCCTCCACATACCTGTAGAACAACCTGTTGAGGCTCAAGGAGTGCGCTCATGAACAATACAGACTTTGAACCAAGAATCGTCGGCTTTCTGTGCAATTGGTGTACCTACGCTGCCGCCGACACGGCCGGTGTATCCCGGATGACACAGCTGCCCAACGTGGACATCATCCGCGTGATGTGCTCCGGACGCATAGACCCAGCTTTTGTGCTCAAGGCCTTCGCCGAGGGGGCCGACGGGGTCATCGTCTCCGGCTGCCATCCGCCTGGCGACTGCCACTACACCAACGGCAACTTTAAGACCTTCCGCCGCATGCCGTTGCTGGAGGCGCTATTGGCACAGTGCGGCATTGAGAAGGGGCGCTTCCACTGGGGCTGGATCTCCGGCGCGGAGGCTGCCAAGTGGGCTCAACTGGTGCGCGATTTCACCGAACAGGTCCGTGACCTGGGGCCACTCGACTGGAAGCGCGAACTGGAAAGCAAGGAGGATTAGGCCAATGGCAGGTAACGAGAAACTCAAGCTGGGAATTTACTGGGCCGCCTCCTGTGGCGGGTGCGAGATCGCCATCGTTGAGCTGCGGGAGAAGATCCTCGACCTGGACGCGGTGGCCGACATCCTCTTCTGGCCTGTCGCCCTGGACTTCAAGTACAAGGACGTGGAGGCCATGCCCGACGGCCACATAGACGTTTGCCTCTTTAATGGTTCCATCCGCACCAGCGAGAACGAGCACCTGGCCCATCTCCTGCGTCAGAAATCGAAGGTGCTGGTGGCTTTTGGGTCGTGCGCCCACGAGGGCTGCATCCCCGGCCTGGCCAATCTGTTCGACCGCCAGTCCATCTTCGCGCGCGCCTACCTGGAAGTGCCCTCTGTGGACAACCCCGAGGGCATCCTGCCGCAGACCTCCTACCAGTTGCCTGAGGGGGAGGTACACATTCCGAAGTTCTACAACACGGTCAAGACGTTGCGCCAGGTGGAGGACGTGGACTACTTCGTGCCCGGCTGCCCGCCGCAGGCGCCGCAGATCTGGGCCGTGGTCGAGGCTATTCTCAGCGGCCAACTCCCGCCCAAGGGGAGCGTGGTCGGGGCCAATGAGAAGACGGTCTGCGATGAGTGCAAGCACACGCGAGAGGAAAAACGCATCAAGAAGTTCTACCGTCCCCACGAGATCATCCCCGATTCCGCGCGTTGCCTCTTCGACCAGGGAATCATCTGCGCGGGGCCGGCCACCCGGGGCGGCTGCGGCGCCCTCTGCACCAAGGTGGACATGCCTTGCCGAGGCTGCTACGGCCCGCCGCCCAACGCGATTGACCAGGGTGCAGCACTCCTCTCAGCCGTCGCCTCGGTGGTGGATGCTGATACCGAGGCGGAGGCCGCCCGCATCGTGGGCGAGATCGTGGATCCGGTGGGCACGTTTTACCGGTTTGGGCTGCCATCGTCGCTGTTGCACCGGGCGAGGCTCGTAAATTCGTAGATTCGTAGACTCGGGAGCCGTAGATTCGGGGCAGAGACCGAATCACGAATCACGAATTTACGAATCCCGAATTTACGAATTACGAATTACGAATCACGTCACAAAACGAGGAGACCGCTATGCAAAAGATCAGCATTGACCCCATCACCCGCCTGGAAGGCCACGGGCGGATTGACATCTTTCTCGACGAGGAAGGGAACGTCGCCAACGCCTACCTCGTCATCCCTGAGCTGCGTGGATTTGAGAAGTTTGCCGAAGGGCGGCCGGTGGAGGAGATGCCGCGCATCACGACGCGCATCTGCGGCGTCTGCCCGGAGGCGCATCACATGGCCTCGGCCAAGGCCTGCGACGCCGTCTATCACGTCGAGGTGCCCCCCACAGGCAAAAAACTGCGCGAACTGCTCTACTCCGCCTTCTATGTTGCTGATCACACCGTCCATTTCTACATCCTGGCTGCGCCCGACTTCGTCCTGGGGCCGGACGCGCCGCCTGCCGAGCGCAACATCCTGGGCCTGATCCACAAGGTTGGCCTGGAGATCGGCGGCAAGGTTATCAGCAGCCGTGGAAAGGCCATGGACATCGTGGGCACGTTGGGTGGCAAAACCATCCACCCGGTGGGAGCCATCCCCGGCGGGGTGAGCAAGGCCATCAACGAAGAAGAGCGAGCCAAATTCGAGGCCACAGGCCACGAGTTGGTTGAGTTCGGCCAATTCACGCTGCAACTGTTCCGCGACGTCGTGCTGGGGAACAAGGCCTATGTGGACATGATCCTCTCCGAGGCATTCACCATGCCCACCTACTACATGGGCCTGGTGGACGAGAACAATAAGGTCAATTTCTACGACGGCCGGGTGCGCGTGGTGGACCCCGAAGGCAAAGAGTTCGTCAAATACAGCCCGGAAGAGTACCTGGACGTGGTGGCCGAGCGCGTCGAGCCCTGGACCTATCTCAAGTTCCCCTACCTCAAGAAGGTGGGCTGGAAGGGGTTCGTGACCGGCAAGGACAGCGGCGTTTATCAGGCCACGCCCCTCTCGCGGCTCAACGCCGCCGACGGCATGGCCACGCCGTTGGCGCAGGAGGCTTATGAGCAGTTCTACGAGACCATGGGCGGCAAGCCAGTGCACAGCACGCTGGCCACCCACTGGGCGCGGCTGATCGAGTTGCTCTACGCCGCCGAGCGCCTGGTCGAGCTGGCCACCGACCCTGAGATCACCAATCCGCACGTGCGCAACATCCCCACCGCGACACCGGACGAGGGCGTGGGCATCGTCGAAGCGCCACGTGGCACACTGACTCACCACTTTATCACCGACGAGAAGGGGATCGTGCAGAAGTGCAACCTCATCGTTGGCACGACCAACAACTACGCGCCTATCTCCATCTCCATCAAGAAGGCGGCCCAGGCGTTCATCAAGAAGGGACAAGTCATCAGCGAGGGAATACTGAACCGGGTGGAGATGGCCTTCCGCTCCTACGACCCCTGCTTCGGTTGCGCCACTCACAGCCTGCCAGGCCAGATGCCGCTGGAGGTGCGTATCCACGATGCCCAGGGGAACGTCGTGGACGTGCTGAGGCAAAATATGAGATGAGTTCTTTCCCCTCCTTGCTAGGGGGAGTTGTACTCCGAGCCCATGCATGCCATGCCATGGTTCGCGAGTACAACTCCCCCTTCGACCGTTGCCATGAAGACACTAATCCTGGGCCTGGGCAATCCCATATTGACTGACGACGGGGTGGGCATCCACGTGGTGCGCGCTCTGAGGGAGGCCGTCGGCGAGCGGAGCAACGTGGAAATCGCCGAGGTCAGCGTGGGCGGCTTGCGGCTCATGGAAGCCATGGCCGGATACCAGCGGGTGATCTTGATTGACGCCAGCCAGACCGGGGGGAGAAGAGTGGGGGAGATCTACCGACTCAGTCCAGAGGATTTCCAAGGCTGCCTGCACGTATCCTCATCCCACGACCTGAACTTCCGCACCGCTCTGGAGCTGGGGGAGCAGATGGGCTTCGCCATACCGCGGGAGATCGTGATCTTTGCCGTGGAGGTGGAAGACGTGCTCACCTTCGGCGAGCGATGCACGCCTCAGGTGCAGGCTGCCATCCCCGACGTGGTAGAAGCAGTATTGGCTGAAATCGGGTTATAAGGCGCTTGTGGAGGTGCCTGGTGCTATTGTCCGATCAACCTACAGATTCGGAGAATCTCGAGCTGGCTTCGGCCAATAATACTACATCGGCAGAACCCCAAACAGCGGTTGAAGATCGAAGGCTGCTGACCATTTTCGAGATAGCTAAGATTCTGGCCACTGAGCAAGATATAGAGATCATGTTGCCAAAGTTCTTGTCCGGCCTCATTGAGACGTTGGAGGCGGCTGACGCTGGTAGCCTGTGGCTCTACGACCCTTCCGACGGGCGGCTGGAAGCAAAGGGGGCGCAAGGTTACGATTTCACTATCCTGAAGCAACTCAGGCTAGCCCCTGGTGAAGCGATGAGCGGCAAGGTATTTCAGACCGGCCAGGCTGAGCTATACTCTACTCCGGAGGCTACCGCGGCGGCAATGGCAACCATAACGCCAGCGAACAGCGAGATCTTCAGCGCAGCGACCGCTGGTCTGAGGCAGCCATTGAGTGCCATCTGTGTACCGCTAATCACGGATCAGACAAAAGTAGGGGTCTTGGCGCTCTTGAACCTGCGTCAGACTGCTAGCTTTACTCATGAGGACATGGCCTTTTTGCAACGCGTGGCTGACCTTATCACCATATCCATCGAAAATGCCCGCTTGAGAGAGGAATTGGAAGCTGCCCAGGCTCTCAGCGAGGCCAATCGCCTCAAAGCAGAGTTGGTCTCCACCCTGGCCCACGAGATGCGCACCCCGTTGACTTCAATCAAGGGCTACTCTACGGCTCTGCTCATGAAGGAAGCCACCTTTGACCCTGAAACCCAGCAACAGTTCCTGCAAATCATAGATGAGGAGTGTGATGTCTTGCAAGACCTCATCCATGATCTGCTGGAGTCGTCTATCATTGACGCTGGCCTATTGAGGCTTGAGCCCCAGCCGGTGAGGCTGCCGCGTCTAGCGAAGGCTATGGTTGACGAAATAGCGAACCGTAACCAGAAGTACCGCTTCTTGATCGATTTCCAAGGCGATTTCCCTATCGTGGACGCTGATCCTGGCCGCATTGAGCAAGTGCTGCGCAACCTGTTGGACAATGCCGTAAAATACTCACCGCGAGAGGGACTGGTAGTGTTACGAGGCGAGGTGCGCGAGGATGAGGTCGTCATCAGTGTGGCCGACCAGGGAGTGGGTATCGCTCCTGAGCACCTGAATCAGCTGTTCGAAAAGTTCTTTCGAGTCAGGTCGGGCTTGGGCCATCACGTCGTTGGCTCAGGACTGGGGCTGCCCATTGCCCGCACCATCGTAGAGAGCCATGGAGGTCGCATCTGGGCCGAGAGCAAGGTAGGACAAGGCAGCACGTTTTATTTCACGCTCCCTCTGAAAGGCCTGAGCCAGGAGGAGAGGCAGGATGAGTGAGAAGATCCTGATCGTGGACGACGAGCCCCGGGTAGTGCGGCTGGTCAGCGAGGTGCTCAAAGCCGTGGGCTACCAGGTGATCGCTGCCGCTAGCGGAAAGCCTGCCCTCGAAATGGTGGCTTTGGAGCAGCCTGACCTGGTATTGCTTGACATCTTGCTTCCCCGGGGCCTGGATGGTTACGAGGTATGCCGCCGCATCCGAGAGTTCTCCGACGTGCCGGTGATCATGCTCACCGCCAAGGCCCAGGAGACTGACATGTTGCAAGGCTTCGATGTAGGAGCCGACGACTACTTGACCAAGCCTTTCAGCGCCAAGGAGCTGGTTGCTCGGGTTAAGGCAGTCTTACGGCGCACCCAACGACCTGAGGAGATGGTTACCACCCCACTCACATGCGGAGAAATCGAGATCGATTTTGCCCGACGCACCGTCAAGGTGCGCGGCGAGCAGGTATCGCTCACCCGCACCGAGTACGCGCTCCTGCGCCAGTTGGCTCTCAACGCTAACCGGGTCATGCTACACCAAGACTTGCTGACCAACGTATGGGGGCAGGAGTATCGGGACGACATTGACTATTTGCGGGCTTACATTCGCTACTTGCGACGTAAACTAGAAGCGGATCCATCGACTCCACAGTATATCCTTACCTCACCAGGGGTTGGCTACATGTTAGCTTGCCCCGATGGCGGTTGCGATTAAACTTTCCTCTACTTAGATTTCCTCGGCTCCTCAAGATGGGCGGGTTTCGCTGAAGGCGAAACCCGCCCATCTTTTTTCATGGAGTTTTCATTTTTCCCTTCCCCTTTTCTATGAGAATCCAGCGGCTTTTGTGTTATACTGTACACGGAGTTGGTTGTAGGTCAGGAACGCAAGCCCACATTCTGAGGCGGCAATTTGCCCTAGGAGGTAAGGTGATGGATTTCGAACCGAGCGAGCTGGTGGAGACAATACAGAAAAATGGGACGGGTGACTCTCTCATTTCTGTACTGGAAGAGATCCAGGCCCGATATCGCTACCTGCCCCGGGAGGTGATGATCCTGGTCAGCGAAAGGATGGGAGTGCCTCTGAGCCAGGTCTACAGCGTGGCCACCTTTTACCACGCCTTCAGCCTGGTACCGCGCGGCCATCACACGATCTGTGTCTGCACTGGCACCGCCTGTCACGTCCGGGGGGCAGTACAAGTCCTGAATCATCTGGAAACCAACCTGGGCGTTGGGCCAGGTGGAACAACCCGTGATCGCCAGTTCACGCTGGAAACGGTCAACTGCCTGGGCTGCTGTGCCCTGGGGCCCGTCGTGGTTCTGGATGATGAGTACGAGGGGCAGATGACCACCAGGAAGGTAGACAAACTTCTGAAGCGCGCGATGCGTCAGGTGGAAGAGAAGCAATGATCGAGTTGCACAACCCACAGATGCTGGTTGACTATCGCCAAAGAATACGGGCCGCTACCGATCCGCAGCAGCGTCGCATCCGAGTCTGCGATGGCACAGGTTGCCGTGCCCTGGGCAGTCGCAAGGTACTGGCTCGCTTACGGGAGAGCTTGCGGGAGGCAGGGTTGGCCAACAAGGTAGAGGTGGTGCCCACCGGTTGTCCTGGCTTTTGTGAACTTGGGCCACTCATCACCATTGACCCTGAAGACATTGCTTACAACAGAGTCTCCGTAGACGATGTGCCAAACATCGTGGCCAAGACGATAGCACAGGGGGAGATCATTGACGGCCTGATCTATGTGGACCCGGTGACGGGGCAGACCATCATCCACGACAATGAGTTGCCCTTCTACACCAAGCAAATGCGGCGAGTACTGGCATTGAATGGCCAG
The DNA here is from genome assembly GCA_964446635.1 of uncultured Anaerolineae bacterium. Lineage (GTDB taxonomy): Bacteria > Chloroflexota > Anaerolineae > VGOG01 > VGOG01 > CAYUPJ01. The sequence goes on along the minus strand of CAYUPJ010000061.1, from coordinate 8,686 downwards.
ATTGATCCCACCCGTGTCGAGGACTACATTGCTCACGACGGCTACGCCGCCCTCAGCAAAGCGCTCTGCCAGATGACGCCGGAGCAGGTGATCGAAGAAGTCAAGCAATCTGGGCTGCGTGGCCGGGGTGGGGCTGGCTTCTCTACCGGCATGAAATGGCACTTCTGCCGCCAGTCGCCAGGCGACGTCAAATACGTCATCTGCAACGCCGATGAAGGAGACCCCGGTGCCTTCATGGACCGAAGTATTCTGGAAGGTAACCCTCACAGCGTCGTGGAAGGGATGATCATTGGTGCGTACGCCATGAGTGCCACCCAAGGGTACGTTTACATCCGTAATGAATACCCACTGGCCGTCCAAAACTTGAACAACGCTCTGAAGCAGGCGCGGGAGCACGGCCTGTTGGGGAAGAACATCCTGGGCTCCGGCTTCGACTTTGACATCGAAATCCGGGTCGGCAGTGGGGCCTTTGTCTGCGGCGAAGAGACAGCGCTGATGGCTTCGATAGAGGGTAGAATCGGCGAGCCCCGACCGCGCCCCCCCTACCCAGCCCAGAGCGGTCTGTGGGGCAAGCCAACCAACATCAACAACGTCAAGACCTGGGCCAATATTCCTCTCATCGTTAGGAACGGTTCCGACTGGTTCGCCAGCATTGGCACCGAGAAAAGCAAGGGTACGATGATCTTCTCGTTGGTGGGCAAGATCCGCAACACCGGCCTGGTCGAGGTGCCGATGGGCATCAGCCTGGGCGAGTTGATCTACGATGTTGGCGGTGGCATCCCCGACGGCAAGGAATTCAAGGCCGCCCAGATTGGTGGCCCGTCCGGCGGGTGTATTCCCAAAGAACATCTGGACGCGCCCGTTGACTACGAATCGCTGACGGCGCTGGGAGCCATCGTGGGCTCCGGTGGGTTAGTGGTGACCGACGAGGATACCTGCATGGTGGATCTGGCTCGCTACTTTCTCAGGTTCACCCAGGAGGAATCCTGTGGCAAATGCGTCCCCTGTCGAATTGGCACGCGAGCCATGCTGGACACACTGGAGCGCATCTGCGCCGGTCAGGGGCGCGAGGGGGACATCGAATATTTGATGGAGATAGGTCGGGAGGTTAAGCGGTCGTCATTGTGCGCCCTGGGCGGAACGGCGCCCAACCCGGTGCTCACCACCATCCATTACTTCGGCGATGAATACGAGGCCCACATCTACGACAAGAGGTGCCCGGCCAAAGTCTGCAAGGGGCTCATCACTTATGAAGTCGTCACCGAGTTGTGCACGGGCTGTATGATTTGTGCGCGTAACTGTTCGGTCGGCGCCATTTCCGGCGAGAAGGGCCAACCGCACATCATTAACCCGGATGTTTGCAGCCGGTGTGGGGTTTGCAAGTCGCTCTGCAACTTCGATGCTATCGTGGTGGATTAGGGGTCGAAAATGATTCGTTTAATCATAGACGGCCGGGAAATAGAAACTGGGCCTGGCCGAACGATTCTTGAAGTGGCGCGGGAACACGGCATCCACATCCCCACCCTCTGCTACCACGAGGCCATGAAACCGTTTGCCGCCTGTCGTCTGTGCGTAGTTGAAGTAGAGGCGGGCCGGGGCCAGCAACTGGTGGCTTCTTGTGCCTATCCTTGCACCGATGGCTTGGTTGTGCATACTAACTCGGACGTGGTTTTGCAGTCGCGCCGCGTCACTGTGGAGTTGCTGATGGCTTCGTCGGCCCATGTTCCGATCATCCGCCAACTGGCTGATGAGTTGGGCGTCGGCGAGCCGCGCTTTACGATGGAGGAAGACGACTGCCTCCTCTGCGGCCTGTGTGTGCGGGCCTGCCAGGAGATCGTCGGCGTGGGCGCCATCAGTGTCATCAACCGGGGCATCGAGAAAAAGGTGAGCCCGCCTTTCCGCATCGCCTCCAACGTTTGCATCGGGTGCGGCACCTGCGTCCTGGTCTGTCCTACCGGAGCCCTTACCCTGGCCGATATCACCGACGGCGCGCAGACAGTTCACCCGTGGGAATCGGAGTTCGAGGCAGTGAAGTGTCGAATATGTGGCCATCACTACCTGGCCCCCAGGTTCGCCGATCATACGACCTTGCTGGCTGAAGAGCTTGCCCTGAGCCGTGCCCTGAGCGGGGCCGAAGGGGTAGTCGAAGGGGAGGCCGTGCCATGAGCGATGTCAAGCTGGGTGTTTTCATCTGCGACTGTGGCAACCAGATTGCGTCCATCTTGGACATGGATATCCTGGAGAGGGGAATCCGTGATCTGCCAGGAGTAGCCGTCGTCCGGCGGCTGCGCTACTCCTGTTCGCCTGATGGACTGGCGGCAATCCAGTCGGTCATTGCTAAGGAGGGACTGAATCGGGTGGTCGTCGCCGGTTGCACTCCCCGCACGCTGGAGTCCCGTTTCCGAACTGCCTGCGAGGAAGCCGGCCTGGAAGGTGACCTATTCGAGCTGGTAGATATCCGCGAGAGCTGTGCCTGGGTGCATCAGGATGAGCCCCAGGCGGCCTCGGCCAAGGCGGTTGACCTGATCCGGATGGGGATGGCCAGAGCCGCGCTGCGCCAGGCACGTGAGACAGTTAGTGCCGAGGTCGTGCCTGCCGCGTTGGCCATTGGCGGGGGGCTGGCCGGTATGACCGCCGCCCTGACCCTGGCCAACGCCGGCCTGCCAGTCAAGCTGGTCGAGCGAGAGACGATGTTGGGCGGGATGCTACGCAGTGTGCACACTCTCTATCCCGACCGGCGCCAAGCAAGCGAGTTCCTGGCCGAGAAGGTCGAGGCGGTGACCCAGCATCCGCGCATCGAGGTCCTGCTGGAGAGCCAGGTGACGGACATCTCAGGAACGGTGGGGCGCTACACGGTCAGCGTCAATGGATCAGCAACCTTTGACGTGGGAGCGATCATCATCGCCACTGGAGCGCGTGCCCTGCGACCGTGGGGCCTGTTCCGCTACGATGGAAACCGGGTAGTTACACAGCTCGAGTTTGAACGCGAGCTGCGAGACATGAGAACCGGCACCGAATCTACCAATCCACCAATTTACCAATCTACCACTTTCCCAACCCAGGTGGTGATGATCCTCTGTGCCGGCCAGCGCAACGAGACTATCCCCTACTGCTCCGGCGTGTGCTGCACGGGTGCGCTCAAGCAGGCGATGGAGGTCAAAGCAGCCAACCCGCAGGCCAGCGTCACCATCCTCTTCCGCGACCTGTATCTGCTGGGCGAGGACATCGAGGAGGAACTGCTCAAGGCGCGGCGGGCTGGCGTAGAATTTATCCGCTATGTGCCGTCGTTGCCGCCGGCAATGACCGGCGAGACGGTTGAAGTCCATGACGAGTTAGTCGGAACGAGCCGCCGTCTGCCCTACGACCGCGTCGTCCTGGCTACTCCACTGGTTCCGCAGCCTGACGCCGGTGTCATAGCCCATACACTGAACATCCCTCAGGACGAGAATGGCTTCTTCCCCGAGGTGCGCTATCGTCTGCGGCCGCAGAACTACGCCGAGCGGGGTATCTACGTTTGCGGCGCGGCCCACTACCCGTCCGGCTGGACTGAGGCTGAGTTCCAGGCCCTTAGCGCGGCCTTCAAAGCCTCGTGTCACCTGCAGGCGGGTCAGGTCACCAGCCAGGCTCCTGTCGCCGTTGTGGATGAGAAGCTCTGTACTGGCTGCGGCAACTGTGTGGAGACTTGCTCCTTCGGGGCCATCTCGATGCATAAGCGAGAAGGAGTGCTGGATCTCTCCAACATTGATCCCTTGCTGTGCAAGGGGTGCGGCAACTGCGTCGTCGCCTGTCCGGTCAAGGCCATCAGCCTGCCGATCAACAGCGACGCCCAAGTGTTGGCTCAGATTGATGCAGCACTGGTAACTGCATCACAGGGCGACCGGCCGCGCGTCCTGGTCTTCGGATGTGAGTGGAGCAGCCAAGCTGCCGCCGAATTGGCCGGTGCCAACAAGTTGAGCTACCCAACTCAGGTGCGTCTCATCCGAGTGGGGTGCTCGGCTCGCTTCGACCCCACGCACGTCCTGTGGGCCTTCTTCAGCGGCGCCGATGGGGTCTTCCTGGGAGCGTGCCCGCCCGGCGATTGTCATTACATCAATGGCAACGGTTACGCTCAGGAACGCATCAACGCACTGAGGGGAATGCTGGCCGAAAGCGGCTTCGATCCGCGCCGCCTGCGCCTGGAGTGGATCACTCCCGACGATGCGCACGATTTCGTGGCCAAGATCACGGATTTCACGAACCTGGTGCGGGCCTTGGGGCCAAGCCCTGCTCGGAGTGAGTAAACTGATAGAGGAGAACAACCCATGTCAACGAGATTGCAACAGGAAGTGTGGGCCCTGGACCGCTGCTCCGGCTGCGGGGTGTGCGTGGCAACCTGTTCCAAGGGAGTGCTCTACTGGGGCGAGGAACAGCATCCCCTCCTGGAGGAGCGCGAGAAGGCACTGGGCCTTTCCCGCCTCAAGCTGCGGACTTGCGAGGTCTGCGAAAAGTTCTGCGAGTTGAGTTGCCCCCGCCTGGTGGACTGGACGCCGATGGAGGCTTGCACCATGGTTTCGGCGCGCTCGGCAGGCATTGTCCAGAGCGGCAACCCCAACGACGTCATCCAGGCGCTGTTGGTGGCCGCTCGCTCGGCCGACCTGATTGACGGCGTTGTTATGCTGGATATGGACCCCTGGACACTGAAGCCGGTCGCCCGTGTCGTCACAACGGTAGACGAGATCGTCAGAGGCGTGGGAATGCAGTATCTCTGGGCACCGGTGCTCAGCGCGCTCAACGAAGCCGTCTTCGAGCTGGGCCTGACCAGGCTGGCCATCGTTGGCTCCCCCTGCGTGGCCGAAGGGGTACGCCGGCTGATGAATGCCGAGAACGAACGTTTACGGCCTTACCAAAAGGCGATCCGCCTGACCATCGCACCCTTCTGCACCGGAGTCTACATGCCGGATATGGTCAGTGAGTTACTTGAGCGTAGCATGGGCATCTCCCGGCATCAAATCCGGGGGATGACCACCTCGGTGACCGACGGCAGGCTGACGGTGTCGCTGTGGGATGGCGCAGAGCGCACGATCCCACTGACTGACGTGGAGCCATTCACGCGGCACGGCTGCGGCAGTTGTGACGACTACCTGGGCGAGTCAGCCGACATCGCCGTAGGGACTGTCGGCGCGCAGCCGGGCTCCGCTACGCTCATTGTCCGCACGCCGGCTGGCGAGGTTTTCGTCCAAAATGCGCACCGATTTGGCCTGCTGGAAGCTATCGCTCAGGTAGACGAGGTGGCACTGAACGCAGCCAAAGTGGAGAAGGACCGGCGGGCGCGGGCCAAAGCCTTCGACGAGTTCCGCATCCTGATGCTGGACGCCCTGAGCGAGCCCAGGAAGCGGGCCCAAGTCAGGAAGCAGTTTGTCAGTCTATACGGTGCCCCCCCTCTTTCCCCCCCAAACTTGGGGGGGATGAAAGGGGGGGCGGGAGCCCCAAAGAGGGAGGAATGTCATGTCACTTGTAGTGGATGCTAGTGGACGCGATCTGCGTTGCGTCGGCACAGAACTGAAAGGGGCTGTCGCCAAAGGGCCAGTGATCGTCCAGAAGGCGGCCCATCTGCATGGCCTGGCAGCCGGTCTCAAAGGCGGCGAGGTGATCGTAGAAGGTGATAGTGGCAACTACCTCGGCGTCCTGAACGACGGGGCAAATATCTGGGTCGAGGGAAACGCCGGCCGCTACCTGGCCGACAATATGACACGGGGCACGGTAATCGTCGAAGGCGATGCCGACTATGGCGCAGGTCAATATTGCTACGGTGGCACCGTCGTGATTAGGGGAAACGCTGGCGACTTTACCGCCGTGATGAACAAGGGGGCTACCATCATCATTGAAGGAAACACGGGCGATGAAACCGCGACCTACATGTTGGCTGGTGACCTGGTCATCGTGGGCGATGCTGGTAAGAATCTGGGCAACTATCTCATCCGCGGTAACATCTACGTCGGCGGGAAGTGGGAAAGCCTGGGCCACAACACGCTGCTGGAGGAAATGACCCCGGCCGACCTGGCCAAGCTGCGCGGTTACTTTGACGAATACGGCATCGAGGCCGACCAAACGAACTTCAGGAAGATCGTCCGTCTGTCAGAGAAGCCCTTTTACAAGGCGAAAGAACTCATCCAGCTTAAAGCCCCGCTGGATTGATTGAAGGAGAACTATCATGCCACCAGTTAACGGGACCTTTTGTGTCACTGTAATGAAAGACCGGTGCATCAACGCCAGAATGTCCGGCAAATGCGCCACCTGCGTCGAGGTTTGCCCTTACGAGGTCTTCGCCATTGACGGCGCGGGGAGCGTCCGCGTCCAGAACTACAATGCCTGCGTCGGCTGCCGCATCTGCGCTGAGTTCTGCCCGGAGGACGCCATCCGCATCAACCCCGCCGAATCGGAGTTCCTGGTGCGCTCGCCGTGGACTTTTCCCCAGGTAGAGGAGATTCACTACAAGGCGCAGACCGGCGAGTACATACTGCGCGGCTTTGGCACCATGGGCTACACACCCAGCTTTGACAACATCACTGTTGTGCCTTCTCAGATCGCCTCGCCTGCCCCCCGGGACAAGTATCGGGAGGAGTGCAACCTGGGGGTGATTATCGGCGAGGACACCTGCGAGAATCCAATACGCTTGCAGTATCCTTTCATCTTTCCCGCCATGTCCTTCGGCGCACTGTCCAGAGAAGCCAGAATGGCACTGGCCATCGGCGCCGCTCAGACAGGGATCCTCAGCAATACCGGCGAGGGTGGGTTGCTAAAGGATGAAACCTGGTTGATCAAAGGCTATGAGAACGAAGCGCGGACGCTGAAGCGCTGGGAACCGGGCGGTTACCTGGTCGTCCAGTGGTCCACCGGCCGCTGGGGAGTCTCGGCCGATTACGTCCGTGCCGGAGATGGAGTCGAGATCAAGATCGGCCAGGGAGCCAAGCCGGGCATGGGTGGCCACCTGCTGGGGGCCAAGGTCACCGAAGAGATAGCCGCCGTGCGCGGCATTCCCGTCGGCAGCGACGCCCTCTCCCCCTGCCGCTACTACGACGTGCAGGACCTGGAGGACATGAAGCATATGGTCGCCTTCCTGCGTGACGTAACCGGCTACAAGGTGCCTATTTTCTTCAAGCTCGGCCCCAGCCGTCCTTACGAAGACATCAGGGCCTGCATCGAGGCCGGGGCAGACGCCATCTCCATTGACGGGTTGGCGGGTGGCACGGGTGCTTCGCCGGCCATTGTCACCCAGGGCGTAGGCATCCCCACAGTGGCCCTGATCCCACCGGCTGTGCGAGCCCTGAACGACATGGGGGTCCATCGTAAGGTCAAACTCTTTGTTCTGGGGGGTATGCGCAGCGGGTTGGATGCCTACAAGGCGATGGCCATGGGCGCTGATGGCGTTGGCTTCGGCGCGGCGGCCGAGATGGCCATGGGTTGCCGGGCTTGCATGGCTTGCCACACCGGCCGCTGCCCCTATGGCATCACGTCGCAGGATCCTGAACTGCGCGCCCGGCTCGACCCCGAGGAAGCTGGTCAGCGGTTGGCTAACTTTATCAAGGCCACGGCTGAGGAGGTCAAGATCCTGACTATGCTTTCTGGTCACGACGACATCAAGGACCTGAGTGAGGAAGACCTACGGGCCATGGATCTCAATACGGCGGCCATTACCGGGCTCAAGTTGATCGGCTATGAGAGAAGGTTGCCCTGGTGGGAGGATGGACGAGGAAGTTAGTCGAACGTCGAGTGAGGATACTCGCTGTCTAAAATAAGGAGGTAATGGGAATGTCCGTGAACACATTAGACACTGCCACTGTGACAGGCATGATGGAAGAGGCCATCGAGTTCTGCGCCAAGAAAACGGGTCTTAATGGCAGGGACCAGACCATAGAGGCCCTGCGCTGCGGAGATTGCTCTATCTGCGAATACTTGCGCTATGGTCTGGCCGAAAGGGTGTCCGAGTATCTGGGCTGGGTGGATGATACAGTCAAAGCTATCTACACCTATGAGCCTGAGTACGCGACCAACATGGACGGGCCCCTCCCTGACCGGCCTCACCTCTCGCCGGGCATCAGCATGATCGCCTGGGTCAATCGCAAAAGCGCAGCCCTGTCGTCGGTCGTGACCTCGCTGGGTTCAGCTCTGGCCGAGGAGTTCAGGCAACTCGCCTGTCCCAAGGCCAACGCGCTGTGCTGCATGCTCGACGTCAAATTAGTTGACGATAAGGAGGTGCAAGAGCGGACCGGTTACGGCGCCCTGATTGGCTCTCTCTACGTGCGTCCCTTGGAAATCTGGCGCAGGTAGGCCGCGCTGCTCCGGCATCCTCGCTGGCCTCGACCGGCGCTGGCACCAAATGCATCAACCCAGTTTTCCACCCTTGCCCTCTGGCCGCGCCCGGTCGGAGGGCAAGGGTGCATTACGCGTTTCTTAGCGGAGCCCAGCCTGTCAAGTCGAAAACTCTGTTCAACTCGGACAAAACGCGCCGGGCTACCTTTCGCTCTTGACAAAGGACGGCGGGTATGGTAGAATGGCGCACGGTTTGTTAGGCTGTTCTTTAGGAGGGCTGCTTGGTGACTTCCGAAGTTGTTAACCTAACCACAGTGAAACGAGACTTAACCTTCACAGACCGTCTTATCCCCACCGGCGGACTGATTCGCCGTTGTATTCAGTGTGGTACCTGTTC
>CAYUPJ010000060.1:1556-20461 GCA_964446635.1 uncultured Anaerolineae bacterium | reverse complement strand
CCCAGGCCGAGGCCCAGTAGCACGAAGTCCCTCTTGTCATTGCGAGGAGCGAAGCGACGAAGCAATCTCCAAGGTGGCTGACAAGTCGAGCGTAAGAGATTGCTTCGCTTCCCCTTCGCTACGCTCAGGGCTTCGGCTCGCAATGACATCCTTTGTTGCGCTGTGACAACAAATGTGATATTGTCCAGATAGTTAGACATTCCTAGCAGCCGACTACTTTCCGATAAACAGCCAATGTCTCCAGCGCCGTTTGCTTCCAACTGAACCTGGCCGCCTGGGCCAAAGCCCTTTGCCGCAGTTCAGCCCTGAGAGCGTCATCAACGAGCAGTACCTCCATAGCTTCGGCCAGGGCTTCCACGTCTGTGGGCTCGACGAATATCCCCCCGTCGCCCACCACCTCTGGCAACGACGAACAGTTGGAAGCTATGACTGGAGTGCCACAGGCCAGCGCCTCTACGGCCGGCAAACCGAACCCCTCGTAGAGGGAGGGGAAAACGAAAGCTGTCGCCCCACTGAGGAGGGCCGGCTTGTCCTCCTCTGGCACCCAGCCGGTGAAGATCACCCTCTCTTCGATGCCTACTTCCCTGACCAGGTGGCGGGGGTCTGGAAACAGGGGACTCTCCCGTCCAGGCAACTGGCCAGCGATGACCAGCCTGGCTTGTTGCTGTTTATTGACCAGCAGAGCGAAGGCCCTGAGCAAAGTAGAGAGGTTCTTACGTTGGTCGAAGCCGCCCAGGTAGAGAAGGTAGCGCTCTGGCAGAGTATATTTTTGGCGGATGGCAGCTAATTGGGCCTCCTCCACGGGTTGAAAGGCCGCTCCCGCGGCCTCGTAGGTGACGTGGATCCGTTCTGGCGGAATGTGCAGGTAACGCACGATGTCCCTCTTGGATGCCTGGGAAACGGTGATGATGGCTTCAGCCCTTCGGGCTGCGGCGGCCACCAATCGAGTATACAATTGCACTAGTAGTGAACCACGATAGGCAGGCAGGATGAGAGGGATGAGGTCGTGGACGGTGACCACTGTCGGCACCGCTGAGAAAAGAGGCGAGGCAAAGTAGGGAACATGAGCCAGGTCCAGATGGCGACAGGCGCGGGGGAAAGAAACTTGCTCGAACCAGAGCTTGGCCCAATTGGATATTGGATATTGGAGATTGGATATTGAGAGGTGATATTCAGGAACTGAGGGCGTTAGGCCTGGGCTGAACAGAAGGTATTCGTTTGTTGGATCTACCTTCGCCAGCGCCTCCAGTAAGTGGCGCGTGTACTGCCCACTGCCCGTCCCAGGGCGCTCCAAGAAAAGAGCGTTAAACCCGATTCGCATTTCTGAAGTACTCCACCGTCATCCTCATGCCCTCATCCAACCCGACCCGTGGCACCCAGCCTAGCTCGCGCTGAGCCTTGCTGGCCTCCAGGTAGATTTTGAAGACCTCGCCCAGCTTGGGAGGGCCGTGGACTGCCTCCTTCCCATAGCCGGTGATCTCCTTCAATCTGGCGAAGATCTCGTTTATGGAGATACCAACTCCCCAGCCGAGGTTATAGATCTGGTTATCGCCCCTTTTCATGGCCTGGATGTTGGCCTCAACGATATCGCCGACGTAAACAAAGTCCCGCTCTTGCTCACCGCTGCCGTTGATCACCGGCCGGCCCTCCTGGAGCATCTGGCCGGTGAAGATGGCCACCACCCCGGCCTCGCCATGGGGGTCCTGCCGGGGGCCATAGACGTTGGGGTAGCGCAGGGTGGTGTAGCTCAAGCCATAATTGACGCCATACAGATAAAGGTAATGCTCCACGAAATGCTTGCTGGCTCCGTAGGGGTCGAGGGGATTGATGGGGTGGGACTCGTCGGCGGGGAGATACTCCGGCTCGCCGTAGACAGCCCCACCAGTGGAGGCGTAGATAAACTTCTCAATCCCGTATTTCCGGCTCGACTCCAGGAGATTTAGTGAGCCAATGATATTTACCTCAGCGTAGAGGACGGGCTCTTCCATGGATTCCCGCACGTTCGCTCGCGCTGCCTGGTGGTTGACGATCTCAGGACGCTCGGCGGCGAAGACCTCCTCCAGGCCCTGGGCGTCGCAAATGTCGAGGGGATAGAACTTCGCATCGGGGTTTAGGTGTTCTCTCTTGCCCGTGGATAGGTCATCCACCACAGTCACCTCGTGACCCAAGCCGATCAGAGTATCAACAACGTGCGAGCCGATGAAGCCCGCCCCTCCAGTAACCAGAACTTTCATCCTCCCTCCTCTTTCGAGTTTTTGTCCCTTGCAGGGTTTTGCGGCTATTATACCCTTTCTCAGCAAATTGTCCAAATCCGAATGACAAAGCCCCCTCACTGAGAGGGGGCTTGCGCATGAATACTCATAGCAACTGCCACCAATGAACTCCCGCAGGAGCGAGTCGGGCGGTATGGCCGACTCGTCCTCGACCGGGGTAACGGCCTTCAACAGGTGATACACCCGCTCGGCGCGCATGAAGGCATCCTCGCGCAGCGGATCGCCCTTGTATTGTGCCACCCACTTCTCGAAGTGGTCGAACAACTTGGCCCGCATGATAGGGAGCTCATACGGCAGGCCACTGTTGACGATATAGTCGGTCGCGCTGATGTAGGGAATGATGTTGCGCATTTCGCTGCTGCGAACATAGTGCCAGTGTTCCAGCGTCTGCTGTGGTTTATAGGCACGGTGAAGGGCATCGCGCACCATGCGCCGCATCAACCGCAGATCCGTCCAGCGAACGAACTTCCCATCCGGGCCCTTCATCTGAAGCAGCGGTTCGATATACAGCTTGAACTTCAACTCGTCGTCAACGCTCCGGGTCATGTCGGCGTACAAGCCGTGCAGGCTGTCAATGAGGATGATGTCGTTGGGCCCGACCCGCATCGGAGTCTGAGCGTCGTGTCGCTGGCCGGTCTTGAAATCATAGAAGGGGATCCGTACCCCCTCCCCGGCGATGAGACGTGCCAGGTGCTCGTTGATGAGTGCCAGGTCGAGGGCCTGGGGCGTCTCAAAGTCGTAGTCGCCGTGCTCATCCTTGGGGTGAAGCTCCAGATCGAAGAAGTAGTTGTCCACGGTGAGCGGGACCAAGTTGAGCCCCATCTTCGTCAGCAAGTGGCTGAGCTTGATGGTCGTGGTCGTCTTGCCAGAGGAAGAGGGCCCAGCAACGATGACCATCCTCACCTTGTCCCGTCGCTCTCCGATCATCTCCGACGCAGTGGTGATGTCTTCGTTGTAGGCCCGATCGGTTTCCCGCACAATCTCCGGGAACTCACCCCGCGCGATGCGCGCGTTCAGACATTCGACGGTGTGGAGATGATGCTCAACAGCCCAGTTTAGCACCTCCCAAAGCTTGTGCCAGGGGATATTCTTGGAGGGATGGGCCGAGCGCTCGGCCCGCTCTCGCCGCCGACGGGCCCGTTCGTCGCGATAGAGGATGTAAGCCTTAGCTGTTTTGGCGTGGCCGTTCTCAATCAGCACCTTCTCGACGATGTCCTGGATCTCCTCGACGGTGGGGATGTGGCCTGGCAGCGTGATCTCCTCCAGGATGGCCACTACCTGATTGGCCAGCCCCTCGGCGATGGATCGGTCGCGGCCACCCACGGCCACCGCCGCCCGGTAGATGGCATTAGTGATGCGCTCCTTCTTGAAGGGAACCACCGCTCCTGTTCGCTTAACCAACTGGGTTATCTTGGCCATGTCGTACCCCTTTGCCAGACCTGCCAGACCTGACAGGTTTTCAGAAACCTGTCAGGTCTTCCTTTTCTTCGGCTGAGAGAAAGGCAATGGTCAGGGCGTTACGCTGGGCCTGGTGGGTGTGCTTGGCGGTCAGACCCGCCGCTGGCGCAGCGACCTCGTATTCGTGGCGCAGGTTTATGCCGCTCACCCCCGGATCATCCGTGTTGATCGTTGCCAGCAGCCCTCGGTCCAAGAATGTTCGCAGGGGATGGCTGGCATAGTCGGGCACGGTGCTGGTTTGCACGTTGCTGGTCAGGCTCGACTCAATGCCTATCTGGTGCTCCGCCAGGTAGTCCATCAAAGCCGGATCCTCGATGGCCCGAACGGCGTGGCCGAGGCGCATAGCCTCCAAATCACGAATGGCCTGCCAGACGCTTTCCGGCCCCGCGATTTCGCCCGCGTGGATGGTCACTTGCCAACCGGCATCCCGCGCCCGCCGCACGTGCTCTACGAACAGATGTCCAGGACAGTTCGCTTCATCCCCCGCCAGATCCAGAGCCACCAGCCGATCCCGGTGCTGCAGCAGGGTTTCCAACTCCCTCCAGGCAACTTCCGGCCCATACGTGCGGCTGAGAATCCCGATCAGGTTCACTCTGACCCCAAAGTCGCGGGCGCCCGCCTCCACGCCATCGGCCACGGCTTCCACTACCCCCATTGGATCCAGGCCGTTGGATTCGGCCATGAACCAGGGGCTGAAGCGCAGTTCAACGTAATCAAGGCCCTCGCGTTGGGCATCCTCAACGTTTTCGTACGCCACTCGGCGGCAGGCATCGTAGTCCATCAGCACCGCCATCATCCACTTGAATTTGGCGATAAAGGCCATGACGCCAGGTTGGGGTTCCGTCACCTGGACGTGAGGCCGCAGCCCTTCGACATCCCAGGCAGGCAACGGCACGTTGTGCCGACGCCCCAGATCCAGGATCGTCTTCATGCGCACGTTGCCGTCTAGATGACGATGCAGGTCAATCAGTGGAAAGTTAGGATCAATCATGGTCGCTTTATCCCTTCGACAAAGCTCAGGGCAAGCCTTTGATGGTTTCTCTTCCAATAATCGAATCGTTCCCTCACTTTCGCCGGGGAGGCCGTACCGGTGGTGCCGATCTGCTGGATGGTGATGGAGGCCACGATGTTGCCCAGCAGGGCCGCTTCCTTGGGCTCGGCTCCGCTGCACAGGGCGGACACAACGCCGGCCACCACGCTGTCGCCCGCCCCGACGATGTCTATCTCGCCCTCTACCGGCGCGGCCCGAACGTGTTGGCAGCCCTCTTCCGTGAACAAGAGAATACCCTCTGACCCAGCGGTTAGAAAAACCGGTTTCCGGTTGCGGCGGAAGAGCTCTGCACTGCACTCTCTGGCTACCTCTAAGGTGAAATCACCTTCCCAATCCGGTCGCACGGCCAGGGTAGCCTCGCGCCGGTTGGGCTTGATGATGACGTGCCGGAAGAGCCCAATGCGCTCGCGGGAGTCGGCGGCGAAGATTTTGTCGGGATACGCCAAGGCGAGACGCCCGATCTCCTCTCGCACCCGGTCGGTGATCACGCCGCAGTTGCGCTCCTGTACCTGGTCGGCGGCGATCACGGCGTCCACCTTTGCCGCCAAAGTCCTCAGACGGGCGATGACCTGATCCTCCACATCAACCGGCAGCGGGGAGCGATTCTTGATGTCCAGCCGCTGGATCTCGTGCTCCCGGCCATCGGGTTCCCGCAGCATCGGCTTGGTGTAGGTTGGCGTGAATAGGCCGGACTGCTGGATGAGCGTCTCGATATCCACCCCCCTCTCGGCCAGGCCCTGCTTCAGTTCATAGCCTTCACCGTCGTCGCCGATGACGCCCAGGGCCGTGACCTGGACTCCCAGAGCCCGAAGGTTGGAGGTAACCGTACCGGCCGCACCGGGGGTGCATCTCACCTCCACGACCTGGTGGGCCTCCAACCCTGTCTCCAGCGAGACCTCGCTCAGTCGCCGGTCAATGATCAGATATTTGTCGAGAAAGAAGTCGCCCACGACCAGCACATGGAGGTGGGGGAAGCGTTCTAGCAATTCAGAAAGGCGCTCTTCGTTCATAGCAGTAAATCAGGAAATCAATTGATCAGGGAATCAGGCTTTCCCTAATCCCTGATTCCCTCATTCCCTGATTTCCTGGTCAACTGACACAGGTTTGGCAGCGTGGCCCGGTGGTCGCCACGAACATAGAAACTTTCCCCGCCGTCACGTTCGCTCCGCTCAGTGCAGGCCTGGACGGTGCGCACCAGGAGGGTTTTGTAGGGCCGGAAGTAGTAGCGAGAGTCAAACTTGGGGGCCTCTTGGTGATAGTCAGGACCCAGCTCCACCAGGTCGAAGACGGCGGTGGTAAACCGGTTGATCCGGTGCCCCTCTTGGCGAGCCACATTACGGGCCATGGCCAACGCCTTGAGGAAGACCTCCGGGCCCATGACAGCCGTGCCGAAGTTCAGCAATACGCCGCCCTGCAGTTTGCTGACCGTCCTGGCCAATACGAGGAAATCACGGTACGAGGTGGCCCCTAGCGCGGCCCCATCGCAGTTGGGGTGCTCGTGGATGATGTCGTAGCCGATGCCTACGTGTACCGTCACCGGCACCTGCAGCCGGTAACCCGCTGCCAGGATGCTCACCTCGCGATGCGGAAATCGCTCCTCTTCGATCATCCGCCCGACGGCCTCGCCGAGACCAAGGCCGTCGCGCGCCCCCTGCCGGATGGCCTCGTTGATGCGGCCAGTCTCCTCCCATAGCCCGAACTGCCCTTCGGTGATATAGCGAGCCACGCTCTCCGTGGTCGCTCCGACAAGGGCCAACTCGAAGTCGTGGATGGGGCCGGCGCCATTCATGCCGACGTGGGTGATGATCCCTCGTTCCATTAGATCAATGACGAAGCGCGACAGGCCGCACTTGATGACGTGGGCGCCCATCATCAGGATCACCTGTGCGCCGGCCCGATGTGCCCGCGTCACGCGCTCGGCCACTTGCGCCAGGCTGGGGCCATCGAAAGGCGGCACGGGCGCATCCAGGGGAAGCACATCAGCCAGGGTCATGTCGTGCTGGCGCTCGGAAAGGGGTTTGAGTTTTAGGCGACTGCGGTCGAAGATAGGATATGGCATGTAAGTACTCCTGGGATCAGGGAACCAGGGGCGACCAGAAACCCGTTTTCTTACTCCTTAGATTTCGGTACAGAGTCATCAGAAAACGGGTTTCCAAAGAGATAGGCCACCAACTGTTCGTGCTGGCGGAAGTCGGGGATGATGATGTCGGCGCCGGCGGCGATCAGGCGCTGCCGCTTCCACTCGTTGATCCCCTGGCGGTTGACCTCATCGGAAGCGACCCCCACGGCGATGCCTCCCACCGCTTTGGTATCCTCGATCTCGACGTAGCCATCGCCGAAGGTTACAAATTCGGGGCCCCTCAAACGGTTTTCGTTGAGGATGCGCTCAATGATCATCTTCTTGGAGTAGTTTTGGTAATCATCCAGCGCGCCGTAGATGCCAGCAAAGTACGACGACAGCCCCAGGGCTGCTGACTCATCCGATACGTAGACTTCATCGGTACCCGACGCCAGATAGCAGGATACGCCCCTGGCACGCAAGGCCTCCAGCATCGGCACCGCGCCGGGCACCATCATCTCTTGCGGCTCGATCTCGCCGTTCTTCAGCCCGGCCACACGCCCTCTGATGCGCTCCCACAGCCGGTCGAGGTACATCCATTTGTACTCCAGGGGATCGAGGGGCACTCCCCCACGCTGGCGCACCTCCTCGCAGAGCTGGATCATCTGATAGATGGTCTGCTTGCCCGTCAGCCGGTCCACAAACTCGGTGACCACGGCAACCAGTTCTTCCTCGGTTTCGATATGCCTTCGGCTACTCAACCCAAGGGACTCGCGCGTAGGGGTCTCCAGCAGCGCCTCGACCATCATGGGAATCATTACCCCCTGCCACCCCTCGCGGATCAGCGATACCGTCCCATCGAAATCGAACAGACCGTGCCGGATGTGTCCGCGCTCGATGTATGGGTTGATGATTTCAATGGTCATTGGTTTCGATATGCCTTCGGCTACTCAACCCAAGTCCACCTCGGTCGGCAACAGGCGGCAACAACCCTTCTGCCAGAGCTACCGCTCCCCACAAGGGGGCGTCGTCGCCCAGCGCGACTGGGATAATGTCCACTCTCGTTCCCTGTGACACGTTCGCCCGCGCAGCCGCCCGCACGACCTGGAAGTAACGCTCTCCCGATTTGGCCACACCGCCACCCACCACCACCCGCTCCGGGTTCATTAAGACAATCGCACAGCCGATGCCGAACCCCAGGGCGTGAGCCGCTTCTTCGAGCACCTGCTGCGCCAACTCGTCGCCTGCCTCAGCAGCTTGGCTCACGTGCTGGGCTGTCACGGTCCCCACATCGCCCCCCGCCAGTCTCCGTAGAATCTTCCCTGCCTGCAGTTCCGCCATCAAGCGCTCTCGTGCCCGCCGGGCGATGGCCGGGCCGGCCGCGACTGCCTCCAGGCAGCCGCGCCGCCCGCAGGTGCAAACCGGCGATGCGGCTGAGCCTGCCGAAGTCCCGCCGGCACGTTCGCTCCGCTCAGTGCAAGGCTGGACGGTCATGTGGCCAATCTCGCCCGCCAGGCTGTCGGCACCGTGATAAATTCGCCCATCCAGGACCCATCCCCCGCCGATGCCGGTACTGACTGTTACGTAGAGGAGGCTACGGCAGCCCTGCCCCGCTCCAAAACGCCACTCCCCCAGGGCGGCCACGTTGGCGTCGTTGTCCACCGCAGCGGGAGCCCCAAATCGTCCCTCTAGATGCTCACGCAACGGAAAGTTCTCCCAGCTCGGCACGTGGTGGGAGAGGAGAACCACACCCTCTGCCGCTCTCACCGGGCCGCCGAAGCTCACGCCGATGGCAGCCGGCGCGGCGCCTCCCAACAAATCGCGCGCCAGTGACATCATCGTGTTCAAGTCCCAGTTAGCGTTCGTGCCGGTAGGCGATAGGAGCTGGCTGCGGGCCTGCCAGTGGCGTTCGCCAACCGTCGTGACGGCCGCCGAGAGCTTCGTGCCGCCGAAATCCAGAGCCAGGAGAAGCCGTTCTCGCTTCACACTCACCCCATCCCCTGGCGTATGGTAACAAAGATGGTGTGCAAAACCACCCACTGACCGTCCTCAGCGTGCTGCATGGCGTCGGGATGCCGGGAATCGGTGGGCACGACCACGCACACGTCCACTTTCTCTCTAAGCTTTCCGCCTTCGAAGCCCGTGATACCAATGGTCGTGAGGCCCCGCTCGCGCGCCACGTCCATAGCTTGCAGCACGTTGGGCGAGTTGCCGCTGGAACTGATGGCGATGGCCACATCGCCCGCTTCGGCCAGCGAAGCCAGCGGTTCGGCGAAGACCGTCTCGTAGCCAAAGTCATTGGCGTAGGCCGTCAGCAGCGGGACGTTGTCGTTCAGGGAGATTACCTTGAAGCGTGGTTTCCCCTCCTGCACCGTACTCTTGCCCAAATCAGTGGCAAAATGGGAGGCCATGGCCGCGCTGCCCCCATTGCCGAAGACAAAGATTCGCCTCCCCTCGGTTCGGGCCTGGGCCAAGATATCAATAACGCGAGCAATCTCGGTCTGAGGCAGGTTTTGCACAATTTGGCCTATCTCGTCGAGATACTTCTGGATGTATTCCACCTTCTGTTACCTTTCCAGCACTTAGTTGAGGAGTGCGCATAATTCCCGATCGTCTCTGAGGTAGGAGTGCGGACGCAAGTCCGCCCCATAAGCAGACTCGCGTCTGCACTCCCATTTATGATCTCAAGAGTGAACTCTATAGATTATACCACAGCGCCCCATAAAACAAAAGAGGCATCCGGAGATGCCCCATAAGTCCCAGCGGATCCAAGATTTCCAGCAGAGGCGGCTCCCATGCCGCCGGTTCGCGGGCGTGGGAGCCCACTCTGCTCAGAATTTGGATCTGCTTACTGAGTCCGTTAAATCCTTCCCGTCTGTTGTCCCTCTCGGTTTACCCTTTCAACGCCCCGGCCAGCAGCCCGCGCATGAAGTAGCGCCCCAGGAAGATGTACACCAGCAGGGTGGGCAGCCCGGTCATGAGCGCGCCGGCCATCTGCACGTTCCACTCCACGATGTAGCTGCCGGCCAGGTTATTCAGGCCAACGGTGATAGGCTGGGTCGCAGGGTTGCTGGTAACCGTAGCGGCGAACAGGAAATCGTTCCAGATGGAGGTGAATTGCCAGATCATCACCACCACGAAGCCTGGGAGGGATAACGGAAACAGTACATGCCGATAAATGCCAAAGATGTTTGCCCCATCAATCCGAGATGCCTCGACCAACTCCGTAGGCACGCCAGCGTAGTAGTTGCGGAAGATCAAGGTGGTGATAGGGATGCCATAGATCACGTGGGTCAGAATCAGACCCGGGATGGAGCCGTAGAATCGCACCCCAAAGATGTTGATCTTCTGAAGAGTCTGTACCAGCGGGATGAGGATGCTCTGATAGGGGATGAACATCCCAAACAGAAGCAGCGGGAAGAGCACGTCCGAACCCCGAAACTTCCACTTGGCCAGGATGTAGCCGTTGATCGAGCCCCACAAGGCTGAAATGATAGTGGCTGGAACGGTGAGGTAGACGCTGTTCATGAAGTTCACGTTGAGCCCACGGAACCCCTCCGCTTCGCTGCCGAACCAGGCCTTTACATAGCTATCGAAATGCAGCCCTTTCGGCAGGTCCCACATGCGGTACAGACTCACCTCGGCAAAGCTCTTCAAACCGGTGGCGATCAGGACGTACACCGGCATCAGGTAAAAGATGGCAAAGGCAACCAGGACGGCATAGAGTACTACACGCTGCCAACGTATCGGTGATTTCGTGCTTCTACGCAGTTTGCGCGTTGGGGTGGTCATACTTCGGCCTCCGTGCGGGTGCTCCATACCAGGTATGGGACGATGAGAACGGCGACCATCACCAGCAGGATAATGGCAATCGCTGCTCCCCGGGCGAAATGGTTGCCCCTGAAAGTGGTGTCCCACATGAAATAGGCGGGGACGTCGGTGGCAAAGCCGATGCCAGGCCCGGTCATGGCCACGATGAGGTCATAGATCTTGAGCGAGATGTGTCCCAGGACGATGACGGCGCTAAGGGTAATCGGTTGCAGGAGGGGCAGGATAACGTGCCAGACGATCTGCACCTCCGAGGCTCCATCTACCCGCGCTGCCTCGCGCAGCTCTTCCGGGATAGCGCGCAGGCCGGCCAGATACATGGCCATGGTGTAGCCAGACATCTGCCAGGTGGCAGCAATGGCCACGGCTATGATCCCGATCTTGGGATCGGTGTACCATCCGGTCTTGAGGAAACCCAGCCCGACCATGTCGAATAGCGCATTGATCCCCGTGCTGCCCAACTCGGCGCTGCCGGGGTTGAGCAACCAACGCCAGACCACACCGGTGACGATGAAGGAAATGGACATCGGAAACAGATAGATGCTGCGGAAGATTCCCTCGCCCCTGATGTGTTGATCCAGCAAGATGGCCAGCACGAACCCGATGACCAAACAGGCAATTAAGAAAAACACCGTGAACACCACGGTGTTGCGCAGATCAATTTGAAAGCGTTGAATGGCAAACAATTTCTGATAGTTCTTAAGCCCGACCAGGGTGAAGTCGGGGAAGAGTTTGTCCCACTTGGTCAGCGAGGCGTAGGCGGTCCAGCCGATAAAGCCGTACACAAAGATACCAATGGCGATTGCCGCCGGCGCAATCAACAGGATGGAGACAACCCGCTCCCAATTCAACCGTCGCATACGTCTCTCCTGAAAGGCCACAAAACAAGGAGCGAGGCAGCCCAAAGGGCTGCCTCGCTGGTTAGCGATGCTTACTTGCAAACGCCAGCATCCACGCACGCTTGCTGCAAGCCAGCCTGCGCGCCGGCCACATCACCACTGGCGACGAACAGGGTGAGCACGTCCTTGTAGTCTGTCAGCCACGACTCAATCGCCGCTGCGCCATGGACCATGCTGGCCACGATGGCGTCCTGGCTCCAGTCAACCATGGCCGATTGCAGGTAGGCGTTGAACAGCGCCGGGTTGCAGTCGGTGCGGGCGCAGATGGAACCCTTCTTGGGGTTGAAGGCCTCCTGCCCCTCCAGAGAACCGCAGACCTTGAGCCAGTTATCGGCGTTCTCGGCATTGGGGGCGTTCTTGGGCATGGCAAAGCTGTCGCTCAGGGCGACGAAGATGCCCTTGGTGCCCGGTGGTGGCGCCCAGCCATAGCCCTTGAAGCCCTTGGACGTGAACCAGCCGTCGGTCCAGTCGCCCATGATCATCATCCCGCCCGTGCCTGCGATCAGGAACTCGCCGGCGCTATCCCAGGTGTGAGCCGAGTGATCGGGGTTGGCATAGCCGAGCATCATCTTGAAGTTTTCCAGCGCCTTGGTAACGCCCGCGTCGGTCCACGGGGTGGCCCCGGTCCACAGACCGCTGTACTTCTCAGCTCCCAGGGTGCCGGCCAGGATGTCTTCAAAGATGTGTCCCGCTTCCCAACCATCCTTGGTGCCCAGGACGAACGGCGTGATGCCTGTGGCCTTCAGCGCCTCGGCCACAGTCTTGAACTCATCAAAGTTGGTCGGTGGCGTCAGTCCGTTGGCCTCAAAGACCGCTTTGTTGTACCACAGCACGTTGGAGCGGTGGATGTTGACCGGGACGCCCCAGTAGTGGCCACCGTAAGCCTTGAGCAGCGTCAGCAGGTCCGCTGGGAAAACCGCCTCGAGTCCCTCGGAGGCATAGATGTCGTCAACAGGCTCGAGATACTGCTCAGGGCTGTAGCTCTCAACCTCCAGGCCAGCGTGGAGCTGGAAGGTGTCTGGCGGGTCGCCGCCGATCAGACGGGTCTTGAGTATTGCCTTAAAGTTGGTGCCCGCGCCGCCGGCCACGGTGGCGTTGACGATCTCGACGTCGGGATACTTCGCTTTGTAGATTCTGAACATCCCGTTGAGGCCCTCGGCCTCGCCACCCGCTGTCCACCAACTACCAACGACGAGCTGGCCTCCAGCGCGCTTACCGAACAGCAGCTCAGGCTTTTTGGGATCCCAGACCTTCAGGAAGGCTTCGGCATCTGCCTGGCTGGGGACCAAGAGCTTCCACCCTGGATGGATCAGGTCGGCGTTCTTGATGTAGGCAAAGGTCGCGTCTTCGATGTTCTTCTGGTTAGTGGAAGCCATGATGGCCGGCCAGGCGGTGCCGGAGCCGAGGTACTTCTCGCCCAGGGCCCACAAGGTATCGCCCAGCTTGATGGTGTAGGTCAGCTCCTCCTGAGCTGGTGGGGCGGCACTGACCACACTTACCATAGTCAGCAGCATGGCCAGCACCACAACCAAATTGATTAGTGTCTTCCTAAACATTTGTTTCCTCCTCTTTGAGATTTAGTGATAATCGGCTAATCCTACTTTCCACCAGTTTCTACGATAGGCATCCCTCCTTTCACTTCATTCAACCAACGAACTATCTAGCGCAGCGGAATCCAACATCATCGTTCGCCAGCTCAACGGAGCTAGCACTGCGCTCGGTGGTGCGCACCAGTTCCTTGTCGCTGAACCACCCACCTCCTCGGATCACGCGGAATTTCTCGCCAAAGTATTGGGCCTCAGAGTCGCCGCCTGGATACCCTGGGTATGGCTGGAACCAGTCGCTCGTCCACTCGGATACGTTGCCCGCCATGTCCACCACCCCATAGGGGCTGGCCCCGCTTGGGAAACTCCCCACAATGGTGGTCCCCCGGTAACCCGCCTCCTTGGTGTTAGCCTTGGGGTCATCTTGCTCCCCAGGCCAGTCGTTCCCCCAGGGATAGGTGCGCTCATCGGTGCCCCGAGCTGCCTTCTCCCATTCCGCCTCGGTAGGTAGCCTCTTCTCCGCCCATTCGCAGAACGCTTTGGCATCGTTCCAGCTTACCTTCACCACAGGATGCTTGGGCTTGTCCTTAGCATAGTACTGCCAAGATGTGTCACCGGCCTTCTCTGCATCGGTCACATAGCCTGTCGCCGCAAGAAACTTCTCAAACTGCTCGTTGGTCACCTCAAACTGGTCAATCTCAAAGGCGCCCACGGAGACTGCGTGCGCCGGTCGCTCAACCTCACGGTCACTCCCCATGGTGAACTCCCCGGCAGGGATGGCGATCATGGGCGCGTCCACCTTTTGGGGCACGGGAGACGGTGTGACTGTCGGTGGAATCGGGGTTGGAGTAGGGGGCTTAGTAGGGAGAGGCGTCTCGCCTTCCTTGGTGGGGACAGGTGTGTCAGTGGGCTCAGGTGTGGCAGGCGGCTCAGGAGTAGGGGTGAGAGGAATCGGGGTATGGGTCGGGGTTTGCGGATGCAGTTTCGGGGTAGGGGTGGGCAATATCTCAATGACAGCGGGCATCTCTGCAGTCGGGCTGGGTGCGACAGTCTCAGCCGCACGCCCGCAGCCAGCCACCAAAACAGCGAGCAAAAGCACCAAAAGCCAGGCAAATTTCCTCATAGGTGATACTCCTTTCCAAGAAACGACTTTGCTCTTCTCAAGACGGATTCTTTGAGAAGGCCATTGTTATTATATACTCCTATTTTCACCTTGTCAAATATCAAAGAGAGGTCAGCTCGTCGTGCTGACGGAGCAAGCTCCTCCCTCGCTCTATCGTTCCCCTTCCTTGCTTTTATGACGCTCATCGGCCTCAGTGACGATTTCCCCAAGCCTGGCTTCCACCTCCGCAGGGATGGGCAACGGTTGGTGATGCTCCAAGATGTCTTTCACCTTGGCCCGCACCCGCTCGGCCATGGTCTTCTTACCGCTGGCCTCCCAACCCCGCCGCATCTGCCGGTCCATCAGGGTGGGAAACCACATCTCCTCTCTAAAATGCTGGCGCGTGTGCTCCTGGGTCAGGTAGTGGCCGCCAGGCCCCACCCGCTCGATGACGTCCACGGCCAGGGTCTCAGGAGTGACGGCGATGCCACCCAGGATGCGCTTGGCCATGCCGATGGCCTCGTTGGACATGACCAGCATGTCAAAGGAACCCAGCAGGCCCGATTCCAGGTAGCCGACGTCGTGGATCAGGTTGGCGCCCGACAAGGCGGCGATGGTCACCGACATGGCCGCCTCGATGGCCGCCTGCTGGTCGAGGACTTTGGCATCGGAGCAGCCCGCGGTGGAGAACATGGGCAGCCGCAGCCACTTGGCAACGTCGGCCATAGCCGCGCTGATCAGAACCAGCTCCGGCGCGCCGTAGGACAGGATGGACGTGGCCATGTCCATGGTGGACACGACTCCGCCGATGATGACCGCCGCGCCCTTACGCTTGAGCTGGGCCAGGACCACGCCCGTCAAACACTCGGCCAGGCACTGCACCATCGCGCCAGCCAGCGTCACCGGTCCAGTGGCGCCGCACATCATGCCAGGCGTGTAGATGGCGGGGATGCCCATTTCCGCCGCATACAGGATCTTCTCCACCGCCTCGACGGAATGGGTCAGAGGGGAACTGGGCTCGATGTAGACGATGCAGAGAGGCGCTTTGGCGAACTCCTCTGGCCCACCCAGCACCTCACAGGCCATGCGGTACTGATCGGCCAGCCCCTCTTTGTCTACGGTGGTGATGACCAGCGGCTTGGAGGTGCCCTGCATCATGGCCAGAAACTGGTGGCGATCGTAGGTGTGGGCAGGCACGCCAGAGATCAGACCCAGCGACATGTGGAAGTCAATATGGGGCAGAGCGTCGCTAATCCTGGCCGCGTTGTAGACGTCCTCAAAGGTGTACTTGCGCACCTCGTCGGTGTAAGGGTCTATGAGGGAAGGGCAATCGGAGCCGGTGCCGAAGTAGATCTTGTCCTTCTCCAGGACGATACGCTGGCGGCGGTCCCGCCCGGCGACAACGATCCGCTCCGGTGTCGTGTTCAGCGCCTCCTTGACCAGCCAGGACGGGATGCGTACTAGATTATTGTCACTGACCAGGCAGCCAGCATCGCGTAGCAGAGCCAGCCCCTCCTCTCCGTTAATCCGCGTTCCCACCCGCTCCAGGACATCCACGGCAGAGTGGAAAACCTCCTCGATCTGATCATCGGACAGCACGCGAAATTGCGGGGTGGCGTTGACTTGGTAATTTGCTCTCATAATTACTATCCTCCTGAGAACTTTTGGAAAGCACGTGAAACGTCAAACGTAAAACGTAAGACGTAAAGCGTAAATTCACGTTTTACGTTTTACTCGTCACGCAGCACGGCTTCACGTATGGCCGTGATGTGGGCGGGCGAGGAGCCGCAACAGGCGCCGACGATGCGGGCGCCTAGCTCCGCGTAGCGGCGGGCTAACTCGGCCATCCTCTCCGGCGTGGCGTCGTAGACCACCTGACGCTTGATCATGCGCGGCACGCCGGCGTTGGGCTTGGCGATCAGGTAAGCGTCGGGCGCGGCCTGGCGCATCTGGGGCAGGATGTCCAGCAGTTCCTCAGGCGCGTGGCCGCAGTTAGCGCCTATGGCTGGCACGCCCAATGCTGCCATCGTCTGAGCCGCCTGGGTCGGGCTGACCCCCATGCTGGTGCGGCCATGGGTATCGAAGCTGAAGGTGCAGA
Organism: uncultured Anaerolineae bacterium; assembly: GCA_964446635.1. GTDB lineage: Bacteria > Chloroflexota > Anaerolineae > VGOG01 > VGOG01 > CAYUPJ01. The sequence goes on along the minus strand of CAYUPJ010000060.1, from coordinate 4,149 downwards.
AGACAGGCAGGTCGCACGCCAGCCGCGCCCCCGCGACGGCGGCCTTCGCTTCGTTGAGATCGCTCATGGTTTCGATGTAGATGCAATCCACACCCCCCGCCGCCAGCGCCTGGGCCTGCTCGGCGAACAGCTCGACGGCGACTTCGTAGGTCAGCGGGCCGAGGGGAGCCATCATCTCGCCCGTGGGACCGATGTCGCCGCCGACGTAGATGTCATCGCCTGCTACTTGGCGGGCCAGTTCGGCGGCGCGGCGGTTGATCTCCGCCACTTGCACATCGAGCCCTGCTTTCTTCAACCGTGCCCGCGTGCCGCCGAAGGTGGTGGTGAGGATGATCTGGGAGCCCGCCTCCGCGTAGGCGCGGTGCAGCCGCATGATCTCCTCAGGCCGCTCCAGCACCCACGCCTCGCCCGGCGTCCCCGTGGGCAACCCGGCCGCCTGCAGCATGGTGCCCGTCGCGCCATCGGCGATCAGTACCTCATCTGAGGCTAATCGTTGCCAAATGGGTATACGCATTGGTTCGCTCCTTGGCAGTGCGTAAAACGTGAAACGTAAAACGTAAACCTTCCTCACACTTCCCGTCTCTTCACGTTTCACGTTTTACGTTTTACGTGGCCTACGCCTTGACCAGCCCTTTCACCACTTCAACCGCCTCAGTCGCGTTTTCCGCATAGGCATCGGCCCCGATCTCCTCGGCCCACTCCGGACTGGTGGGCACGCCGCCGATGATGACTTTGACCTGATCGCGCAGGCCGGCTTCCTTGAGGGTCAGGATCACCGCTTCCTGGTTGAGCATCGTCGTGGTGAGCAACGCCGAGAGGCCCACCACGTCGGCATCTACCTGGCGCACGGCATCAACGAATCGCTGGGGCGAAACGTCCACGCCCAGGTCGTGCACCTCGAAGCCGTTGGCACTCAGCATGGTTGCTACCAATGTCTTGCCGATCTCGTGGATGTCCCCCTGCACGGTGCCGATGACCACCTTGCCCAAGGTCTGGAGCTGCTGTTTGCGCTTCACCAGTTCTGGTTCCAGGACGGCGATGGCCTCTTTCATGGCCTTACTGCTCATCATCAGGTCGGGGATGAACAACTCCCCTTTGGCGAAGCCCTCGCCGACGACGTCCATGCCCGGCTTGAAGCCTTGCTCGATAGCGGCCAGCGGATCAAGCCCGGCGCGCAGCGCTTCGTTGGCCAGCTCGCGCGCCTTGTCTGGCAAGCCAGCGATGACGGCGCTGGTCATCTCCTCAAATAGCCTTTCATTTGCCATTTGGTATCCTCCTTGCTCTTTGCTCGTACGAGTCGTTTCGATGGTCCTGTAAACAAAGCCCAACGGTCAGTCACTACGACGCTGCAGCAACGACCGCCGGAGCAAACTCGGCAAACCAACGCACGCGGCGGGTCCGAAGCAGCCGCACATACTCCTCTATGCGTTGCCGTAGAAGGTCAGGTAGATCAGCACGAGCTAATAACTCCTCCCCCAACACAATCGCATGGTAGATATCGCCTGCTTGTGCCCAACAACTGAGGGCGCTGAAGCAATGAATGAAGTACTTGTCCAGCAGCCCTTTTTGGAGCAACGCCCCGCTCAATCGTTCTTCGATCTGAGCCGCCTCGGCAAAGCGGTCAGCGGCATCCTGGTAGCGCTCTTGGGCTTTTAAGAGGTTCGCTTCCAGAATCAGGTTCGACTTGCGCGTTTCCTCTCTAGCCAGGGCAGCATCCAATCCCTTACGACTGATACCTTGTCCTTGTCTCATCATGTTGCCTCCCAGCGATTGAAGGAAAAAATGGATTCCAAACTGGCAAAGCGAGTGACTGCCACATAGCCATCCACGCCATTGGTTATCGTGCATGTAAACTATAGCATACTCTGTATTGTAGGTCAACTGCTCAACTATCTTAGCTCTTCCGCCCGCCGGATGATGACCTTGATGGTCTGGGCCACATCGTCGAGCAGGGGTTCGGGTTGGTGGTCGGCCAGGATCTCCTCCACGCGCTCGGCCGCCCGTTCGGCCAGGGACTTGCCCCCCTTGGCCCGCCAGTTGCTGTAGCTATCTCGCTCGAATACCCGTGGATACCACCGCTGGCGAAAGTGGTCCCGGGTGTGTTCAGTATCCAGGTACTGACCATCAGGGCCGACCTGGTCAATCAGATCGAGGGCCAGGGTCTCGTCGTTGATCTCCACGCCGGCCATGAAATTCTTGAGCCAGCTCACGATCTCGTCACAGATGACCAGTTGCGCCAGGGAGAAGGTCAGGCCCGACTCCAGGTAGCCCAGATCGTGGATCAGGTTCGCCCCGGCCAGGGTATCCACCATCATGGTCAGCGCTGCTTCGGCGCCAGCCTGTGTATCCACCAGTTTCGCCTCGCTGGCACCGGCCAGTCCAAAGAATGGGAGGTTGTAATAGTGAGCCAGCTCCTGCGCCATTCCCCGCGCATCGGGCGCGCAATAGGGTCCAACCATCGTCCTCATATCCAATCCCTCGCCGCCCCAACCGGGGGCGATGAACGGCGCCCCCTCTCGCTTCAGTTGCGAAAGCACTAGCCCGGCCAGAACACCGGCGTTGACCAGGGCCATGCTTCCGGCCGGCGTGACCG
>CAYUPJ010000060.1:0-1456 GCA_964446635.1 uncultured Anaerolineae bacterium | reverse complement strand
ACCGGGCCCGTCATGCCGCCGGAGGCCACCGGGACGTAGAGGAGGGGCAGGCCCTTCCCGGCCAGGTAGAGCAGTTTCTGTAACGCCTCCTGGTTGTGCAGGAGCCCGGTGGTCACGTTAATGTAGCAGGCCACCAGGGGGTTCTGCTGCAGCGCTTCGGAGCCGCCGACCACGGCCTCGGCCATCTCAATGGCATCCACGCAGCCCGAAAAGTCATAGGTCACGAAGACGATGGGCTTGATGGTATAGGAGAGCATGGCTTCCATTTGGTAACGGTCGGCGATCACCTGGTTAACGTCGCTGGGCAGGAACATGGACATGGCGAAGTCAATGTGAGGCAGGGCATCGCACACAGTGACGCCCTCGACGACGTCGTGGAGCACCGGGCGGCGGCGTTCCCGGGTTCGGTGGTCTATGATGTGGAGACAATCGGACCCCGGACCGTAGAAGCAGCGGTGATCTTCCAGGAAGATAACCCGCTCGCCGTGGCGGTTGCAGAGGACGACCCGCCTGGGCACGGTGCTGAAGGCCCTCTCTACCAGGCCGGCGGGGATGCGTACCCGGTTGCCCTCGGAGACGAAGGCACCGGCTTTCTGCAGCAGCTTCACCGCCTCCGGCTCGAGTAGACGGACGCCGGTTCGTTCCAGGATTTCCAGGCTGGCGTTATGCAGTTTTTCGCACTGCTGCGGGGAGAGCAGCCGGAATTGCGGGCTCCCAAAGCTCACGTCGTTGCTGCGAATGTTGGCCATTTGTGAAGCTCCTGTCTTATTCTGATCATGCTTATTATCCTTGATTCCTTCCCCGCTGTCAAATCATGGCCAGAGCATTTTGCCAGTGAGACGGTTACATGTTATACTTTGCTTGACTACGAACATAGTATACCAGGAGGTACAAGGCCCATGCCCGCTGTTCCCTCTTTCATGCTCAAGAAGCTGTACGTGCGCGGCAGTCTCAAAAACACCGCCGCTGGCTTCGAGCTGACCCTCAAGAACATCCTCGCGCCGGGCACCATCATCGGCCTGGGTTCCCTCAAGGTGGATGGGCGCGAGGTGGCGTTGGAGAATATCCGGGTGCTGTCAGGCAGCGGCACCGCTGTGGCTGCTAAAGTGGTCAGCCCTCAATCGCCAGTGTCCTTCCCGCTCCACTCCACGGCCACCATCCAGGTCGTGGGAGAGTCGCTGGCCCCCGGCTCTCACGACATCCTCATCGCCGTCAACACCAAGGAAGTCGGCCTACTGGAGATCCCGGTCGCCGACTCCATCGCGGGCTGAGCGCCGGGCATCACGGCCAGCGGCTTAGGAGAGGTTGCGATGACCTCTGCTGCGCACTCCCCGCAAGCTGACAGTGCTCAGGACAAATAGCACGGCGTAGCAAGCGAAGATGGCAAAATAACCCAGCCCCGGCTGGTAGCGGTTGAGGATGTCGGCCAGCACTCCCCCTATGCCAGCGCCAACCA
>CAYUPJ010000059.1:0-20724 GCA_964446635.1 uncultured Anaerolineae bacterium | reverse complement strand
GCACTGATCGAGTCCCTTGAAGCGGAAGAGCGGGAGCGGTTGGCGCCCGCGTTAGTTCAGATGCGGGCAGAGCAGGCTACGCTACGTCAACAAGTACAAGAGAGCGAATCCGCGAATGAGCAACTGGTGATCCTGGCTGCACAGCAGGAACAATTGCTGGCCGATGCGCGGCGATTGCTGCGCGACCTGCAACGTCGTCACCAGGCCATTCAGGAAGTCTATCAGCACGTCACAGGCGAGCCGCTATCGGTGGCGACCATTGGAATCACTGACCGCGCTGAACAGCACTGATGCCACTGAAAGTGGTGCTCCCCTCAGCGTATTCAGTGCCCTCAGCGGCATCAGTGGTTCAACTACATGGGCCAGTTAGAGCACTCCGTCTACGACCCCGCCGGCCTGGCCAAGTTCGAGCGGATGCAGGAAGAGGGGTATCTGGATTTGGTGACCGAGATTGAAAGGAGGTCTAACAATGAGAAGAAACAAGCTATGGCTCTTGTTGATAACGTTGGGAATAGTCTTGTCCCTAACAGCTTGTGCACCAGCCCCGACGGCCGTGGAAGGTACCCCAACACCAAGACCTGTAGAGGCAACTCCTACACCTATCCCGCCGACGGCAACGCCGATGCCGCCTACGTCGACCCCTGCCCCGCCAACGGCTACGCCAGTCCCACCTTCCCCGACGCCAGCACCAACAGATACACCACCGCCCACACCAATAGACACACCGCCGCCTACACCGACAAACACACCAGAGCCAACGGACACGCCGGAGTTGATATCGGCATTTCAGAAATGGACGAGCGGCCAGGTAATTGAGGCTTTCAAGACCGCTGGCTTAGAGGCCGAAGAGGCGCGTCCAATGACGAAGGATGATTATGGTCTCGCTCCGATGACGGCCGTTGAAGGCACACGATTCCTGATTCCCTCGCTTTGCCCGGATTGCGGTGGACGCGTGTTCAATTTCGCGTCCCCGGAAGACCTGGAAGTGACGAACGTGTACTATGTCGAACTAGGCCGGGCCAGCGCGATGTTTTTCTCATGGGTATTCGTGAAGGACAACATTCTCGTCCAAATAAACGGTGATTTGCCAGAGGAGAAGGCCAAACAGTACGAGGTGGCCTTGAGCAATGGGGCGGTAAGTCACTAGGCTAAGCCGTTGGAATGTTGAATACATAGTTCTCTGACGGAGTGAACGTCTTTTATACAGTGTGATTAGGGCGACAGGTGGCTGGCGACATGGCTTTTAAAGGAGGCGCCCTTGAGCGAGTACACCGGGGAAGAGATACTGAAGCTAATCGAGGAGAACGAGGCGACCGCCGAGTTGCTGAGCATCCCCGGCTTTGAGGCGGCCTTCCAGCGCGCCGTCCAGCAGGCGGAAAGCGGAGAAGTAGTGCGCTTCGAGGATATCCGCCGCGATGTATGAGTTTTGGCTGGGCTGTGACGCGCAGAAGTTCTACCAGGCCGCCGATGATCCACTGGTCACAAGGCTGACGCGGTGCGAAAGAGGTGGAGGTCATCGGGGCTATTCGGACCGCCATGTGGAAGCCAGCCGAGCAGGGACGGTTGGAGTGTCGAAAGGACTTCGCTTATGGACAGGATTGGAACGGTAAATTCTACGCCACCAAGCAGGTTCGGCCCATTTTTGTAGAGGAAGCTGATGAGATTGTGGTTATCACCGTTTATGTGTATTACTTTTGATCAGGAGGTATGAAGCCATGAGAATCACATATGACGCCGAAGTTGACGCCCTGTACATCCGTTTCATCGAAACCACCGTGACAACCGAGCATGTAGCTGACGGCATTGCGGTGGACTACGCGGCTGACGGTCGGATTGCTGGCATAGAAATCCTGGATGCACGCAAACGTTTCGCCGACCCGGAAGTATTTCGGCGGGTAGTGTTGGAAGATGTCGCGCTGGCACAGCCTGCTGCAGCTATGTCATCGTAACGAAAACCGGGACCGCCCAGTTGGCTCATTCTTTCTTTGGGGCTCTTCGGAATATTTTGAGTATGGGGATTCCCATCCCTATGCGGGACTCGAATAGGAGATAAAAGTGGCCCTTTTGCTTCCCGTTCTGATTTGGTGGCTGATAATAGAAATCCTGGGTCTGGCGGCCTTGCCCCTGACCTATCGGCTGTTCAAGAACCTGCCCGATAGGGGCTACGCCTTCGCCAAGCCGCTGGGGATCCTCCTGACCAGCTACGTCCTCTGGCTCGGGGCCAGCTTCGGCTTCCTGCGCAACAGTTGGGGAGGCATCGCCTTCTCGATCCTGGTGGTAGCTGTTTGCTCCTGGTGGTTCTACTCCAGGGAAAAGCGAGAGGCGGGGTTAGCCAGCTTCCTGCGCGAGAACAGGTCCATGGTCATTGCCAACGAGGCCCTCTTCGCCCTGGCCTTCGGCCTCTTCGCCCTCTACCGAGCCTACAACCCTGAGATCATGGGCACGGAGAAGCCTATGGAGTTCGCCTTCCTCAACGCCATCCTGCGCAGCGACACCTTCCCTCCCCACGACCCCTGGCTCTCCGGCTTCGGCATCAGCTACTACTACTTCGGCTACCTGATGATGGCCATGCTCACCAAGCTCTCAGGCGTGCCTTCCGCCGTGGCCTTCAACCTGGGCATCACGCTCCTCTTCGCTCTGACGGTGACCGGGGCTTACGCGCTGGTGTACAACCTCATCCAGGGAGCGGAGGAGCGGAGGAGCGGAGGAGCAGAGGAGCAAGGGAGCAGAGGAGCAGGGGAGCAGGGGAGCAGAGGAGCAGAGGAGCAGGGGAGCAAGGGAGCAGGGGAGCAGAGGAGCAGGGGAGACTCGTTGACTCGGCACCTCGTTCCCCTCCTGGGACCTCTCTTCGTGGCCATTTTGGGCAACCTGGAGGCCATATTTGAGGTTCTCTATTCCAAGGGGCTTGGCTCGGCCAGCTTTTGGAATTGGCTGGACATCAAAGAGCTGGTGAGCAATGGGCAGGTCACGGGGCGGTGGTTCGATCTCGGCAGTGGATGGTGGTGGTGGCGCGCCTCCCGCGTCATCCACGACAAGGACCTGCTGGGCCACAGCATGGAAGTCATTGACGAGTTCCCCTTCTTCAGCTTCATGCTGGGCGACATGCATCCCCACGTGTTGGCCCTGCCCTTCGTGCTGCTGGCATTGGCCCTGGCACTGAATGTGCTCAGGCAAGGGAGCAGAGGAGCAGGGGAGCAGGGGAGCAGAGGAGCAGAGGAGCAGAGGAGCAAGGGAGCGGGGGAGCATGAGGCAAGAGGCAAATCTCTAATATCCAATATCCAATCTCTAATCTCCAATATCCAATCTCCATTCTCCAACTTCCAACATCTACTCCTCTACGCCCTTTGCTTGGGCAGCCTGGCCTTCCTCAACACCTGGGACTTCCCCATCTATTTGTTCGTGGTGGCTATGGCCTATGGGATGCAGCGCTACGGAGACTACGGCAAAGTCAACTGGGCTCTGGCGAGAGAGGTCGCCTATACGGCGATTGCGTTGGGGCTCCTGGGCGGCATCCTCTACCTGCCCTTCTACATCGGCTTCCAGTCGCAGGCTGGGGGCATCCTTCCCAATCTCTTCAACCCCACCAGGCTGCACCAGTACCTGATCTTCTTCGGGCCGTTTTTGTTTGTCGTCATCGGCTTTGCGGTGCTGGTGACGAAGCGGCTGAGGGCCGAGGCCGAGAAGGGGAACCTGTTAAGTAGTAGCCTGAACGTGCTGCTTGGGGCTGTGCTTCTGCCACCCCTGGCGGCTTTGGGTTCCATCGTCCTCATCAGGTTCACCGCCCGGGGACAGGCCTTCTTGCGGAGCATCCTGGAGAATGAGCAAGTCCGGCAACAGATCGGCGGGGCCGATTGGTCCTCGCTGACCAGAAGGCTCATCACCATTCGCCTCGGCAATCCCTGGACCTGGCTCTTCTTGGCCCTGCTGATCGCCTGGATCGTCGCCTTGCTGTGGAGGAGATTGCGAACGGAGAAGACAGAGGGGGGAATCACCGAACCGAGCACGCTTTTTGTGCTGCTCATGGTCGCCACCGGCTTGGTGCTCACCCTCAGTGTGGAGTTCATCTACCTGCGGGATACATTTGGCAATCGCATGAACACCGTCTTTAAGTTCTACTATCAAGCCTGGGTGCTGCTGGCGCTGGCCAGTGCCTACGGGTTGTACTACATTATCCAACCCCCCCCCATCCCCCCCGCTAGCGGGGGGGGAAGAGGGTGGGGGGGACTAGGCCGTGTGCTGTTCCTGGTGGGCTTCGTGGTGCTTTGTGCCTTAGGTATGGTCTATCCCCTGGCCGCAGGATTCGACAAGGCCGGGGGCTTTGCCCACCAACCAACCCTGGACGGCCTGGCCTGGGTGCGCCAGTATTCCCCCGACGAATACGCTGCCGTTCAATGGCTTAACACTCACGTGCGCGACACGTCGGTCATCCTGGAGGCCACAGGCGGCTCCTTCACCGAGTACGCGCGGGTCTCCAGCCGCACGGGGCTGCCTACGCTGCTGGGCTGGGGCGGCCACGAGCTGCAGTGGCGGGGCAACTACGACGAGCCGGGTCGCCGCGAGCCGGACATCAATGCTATCTACAGCAGCACGGACACCCAGCACGTCTTGACGCTATTGGAAAAGTATGGTATAACCTATGTCTACGTTGGCCCGTTGGAGCGAGGCAAGTACAGCCCGGCGGCCTTGGCCAAATTCGACCGCTTCATGGACGTGGTTTTCCAGCAGGGGAATGTGACCATCTATGAGCGGCGGCCGTAGGGCATGAGTAACGAGGCAACGAGTGACAAGTCAACGAGGGATTGGGAAGAGATGACGGTAGCAAAACGTACCAGGGAGAGAACGAGGCAGATTGCCAGGCCGTCGCAACTGACGGTGGAGATGGCTCTTTATCTTATCATTGCTCTGATGGCGGTGGGTTTGCGCCTCTACAAACTGGGCGATAGGCCCATGCAGGCGGGCGAAGCAGCCCAGGCATTGGTGGCCTGGCGCTTGGCACAAGGCTCGCCCCAGGGGGCAACTCTGGGGCAACACAGCCCCCTCCTTTTCACCACCAACATGCTCCTCTTTGCTTTGTTCGGCGCCAGGGATTTTCTGGCCCGGCTCGTGCCGGCCCTCAGCGGAGCACTGTTGGTGATCCTGCCCTACTTCTTACGGCATCGTCTGGGGCGGATGGGCGCTCTGACGGCCTCATTTGTTTTAGCCCTTTCACCCTCGGCTCTCTTCTTCTCCCGCTATCTGGGAGGCGAGATCGTCGTCGCGACCTGTGCCCTGGCCATAACCTGGGGGCTGTTCGGCTATCTCGAACAGAGGCAGCCAGGATACATGTACCTGATGGCAGTGGCTCTGGCCCTTGTTTTGAGTGCAGGAGCAGGGACTTTCACCTTCATATTGACCGTCGTCACCTTCGTGCTGGTGCTGGCTTTAGCCAACAGGTTCGCAGGCCCCAATGAGTACTGGCAGAGGATTTCCGACGCCTGGCAGACAGCGCGCGGGACCAGCGGCCTGTTGAGGGATTGCGCGGCCTTGCTCGTTGTCATCTTTGTCCTGGTTTGCACCGGTTTCTTGCTCCACCTATCGGGCTTGCAGGATGGCATAGACCTGTTCCCTGCCTGGCTATCCGCTTTCCAACCGCGAGCTGGTGGTCATCCCTGGTATTACCATTTCCAACTGTTGCTGGTCTACGAGCCGCTGATCCTCATCTTCGGCCTGGCGGCGGTGGTCTATTTGCTGAAGCGGCGCGACCTCTTCTCCCTTTTCCTGGCCTATTGGTCAGCGATAGCGTTTTTGATCTATGCCCTTGCCAGCGGTCGGGGGCCGGGCGATGTCCTGCTCATCGTGGTGCCGCTGGCTTTGCTGGCGGGCACGTTCATTGGGCGTCTGCTCGACGAGCTGGTGGCGCGAGCTTCCTGGGTGTGGGAAGGTTTGTTTGTGGCCCTGGCCTGCCCTGTGATCGTGCACTTGGGTCTGGAATTGGGGGGCTACGCTTCCAGAGGTGGGCGTAATTACCTGTTGCTGGCTCTGGCAGCGGTTGTCATCTTGATTGGGTTGCTCGTTCTCTATTGGGTCTCCTTTGGCGCAGCGCCAACCTTGCGGGCCGGAGGGCTGGTCTTGTTGCTTGTCCCAACTATCCTGACTGTGAGCACCAGTTGTAAATTGAACTATTGGCGAGGCAGTGATCCCGGCGAGATCATCGTTGTTTCTCCCACCTCTGCTAACGTCTTCGACCTGGTGGAGACCGTAGAAATGGTGTCCAGCAGAAAAGGCGATCCCAAGACCATCGCCCTGACTGTGCATCTGCCTGTCGGACAGACAGGTCAGGGCACGGGGCCTGCTTTAGCCTGGTACCTGCGGGATTTCGACGACGTCAAATTTGTCGCCCAGCTTAGCCCTTCCGTGGACACACCGGTGGTCATCGCTCCGGCCGAGGAGCAGGAGCCGACCTTGGGCGCAAATTACAGCGGGCAAGACTTCGTGCTGGCGTCCTCTTGGAAGCTCCAGGGCCTCTCAGGATCTGACCTGATGGAGTGGCTGTTCTATCGCCGGGCCCGAACGCCGCTGCAAACCGACAACGTGATCTTGTGGGTGAAGCAAGAGCTGCTGCCGGAAGAATGACCAATGACCAAGGACTAGACCAACTGACCAACTATGAAAGGTGACTTCAATGCAACAATCTACAAGTGAAAAAAGTAACTTCCTCGACATCTCTATTCGGCGTTTTTTCAACCTGAACTGGGAAACAGTTTTCTACATCCTCCTCATCGTCTTGGCTATAGCTACCCGCTTCTGGGATCTGGGAGCGCGGGCGTTTAGCCACGATGAGAGCTGGCACGGCAACTGGTCTTGGAAGCTATACGCTGGCCAGGGCTACAGACACGACCCCGCCAGCCACGGCCCCTTTCTCTTTGAAGCCAACGCTCTCATTCACTTGCTCTTTGGCGTGAACGACTACACGGCCCGCATCGTGCCCGCCCTGTTCGGCGTGATCCTGGTTGCGTTGCCCTACCTGTTTCGCAAGTGGCTGGGTCGGACGGGGGCGCTGGTTACTTCGTTCCTGTTTCTCATCTCACCCTCCTTCCTCTATTACTCCCGCTACATCCGCGACGATATCTACATCACCGTTTGGACCATGCTCCTCATCTTCGCCGTGCTCAGATACCTGGAGGAACGCAAGAGCTTTCACCTTTATCTGATGGTTGTGATCTTGTCCCTATCTTTTTGCACCATGGAGAACACCTTTATTACTGGCCTTATTCTCGGTTCCTTTCTTGTGTTGCTCTTCCTGGTCCAATGGCTTCGTGAAAGAGAGCGGGCGATAAAGAGTTTTCCGGCCTTCGACCTGACCCTGGTGATGGGCACCCTGACCTTGCCTCTTTTAACTGCTTTCCCCGTCAAATTCCTGGGCTTCAATCCCCTGGACTACAGCCAGGCAGGGATCGTTCGCTCCGGTGTAACCTTTCTGGTCCTGGTCGCCATCTCTGCCATCATTGGTATCTGGTGGGATTGGAGACGCTGGCTCATCTGTGCCGCGCTTTTCTACAGCATCTACATTGTCCTGTACACCACCTTCTTCACCAACGGCCAGGGCTTCGCCACGGGTTTGGTCGGTTCCCTGGGCTATTGGATGGCCCAGCAAGATGTCCGGCGCGGCAGTCAGCCCTGGTTTTACTACTTTTTCCTCATGCCCTTCTATGAATTCGTGCCCCTTATCTTCAGTGTGATGGGAATGGGGTTCGAAATCCGCAATCCGAAATCCGAAACTTGTGCTGAGCCCTTCGACACAGCTCAGGACAGGCCTGGTCGAAGCATCCGAAACGCTGCCCTGAGCTTGTCGAAGGGTTCAAAAGCCCCCGTTATTCCCTTTCTATTCTACTGGTTGATCGCAAGTGTGGTTCTCTACAGTTGGGCCGGCGAGAAGATGCCCTGGTTGATAGTGCACGTTGTCCTGCCGATGATCGTTGTGGCAGGGTATTTTGTCGGCAAAGTCTTCGACCGGGTTGATTGGCGGGGGATCTGGCAGAGCGGTGGGGCGATCCTGGCCCTTCTGCTGATCCTCACCCTCTTCGCTGGGGCGGCTTTGATTGCGACGAGGCCTTTCCGGGGGAGATCGCTCACCGAGCTGAGCGCGACGTTGCAGTGGCTGGCGGCTTTGGTGGTGGGCGGCATTCTTGTCTTTGGCGTGGTGCGCTATTGGCGAGGCTTGAGGACGAGGCGCAGCTTGCAGGTGGTTTTTGTAACGGTCTTTGTTCTTCTCTGCCTGCTCACCGTTCGCTTCAGTTGGATGGCCAATTACATCAACTACGATACCGCCAAAGAGTTCATTGTCTACGCCCACGGCACGCCCGATATTACGCTGACCATGAGGGAGATTGAGGATATCTCGCGGCGCACGGTGGGCGATAAGCTGATCAAAGTGGCCTACGACAACGAATCCACCTGGCCCTTCGAGTGGTATCTTCAAGAGTACACCAACCTGGCCTATTACGGGTCTCAGCCCACCAAAGAGGCTCTGGACGCGCCAATCGTGCTCGTCGGCCCGCCCAACGACTCCAAGGTCAGGCCCTTCCTGGGCAACAACTACTATTGGTTTGAGCGACGATTGATTTGGTGGCCCATGGAAGAATACAAGGACTGGACCCCGAGCAAGATCCTGGCTATCTTGCGAGATCCGGCCAAGCGACGGGAGTGGTGGAACATCTTCTTCTATCGTAAGTATCCCCGCTCTACCGACGACTGGTATTACAAGGACCCCTTCTATTTCTGCGTGCGCAAGGACGTGGTCAACCAGCTCTGGGACTACGGCGTCGGCCCGGCTCCGATCGAGTTGGTGGAGGACCCCTATACCAAGGGCAAGCGCGAGGTGCCGGCCACCCTGACCTGGGGCAGCCAGGGGAAAGGCACTGGCCAGCTCCAGGATCCGAGGGGCATCGCAGTAGATGAGGCAGGCAACGTCTATGTGGCTGACAGTGGTAACCATCGTATCCAGAAGTTCGACTCTGGTGGCAGGTTCCTCACCCAGTGGGGCAGCCAGGGGACTGGGCCGGGCCAGTTCCAGGAGCCCTGGGGCATTGCTGTGGACGCCGAGGGTAACGTCTACGTGGCCGACACTTGGAACCACCGCGTTCAAAAATTTAATGCTGAGGGCAATTTCCTGCTGCAGTGGGGCAGTTACAGGTCTACTGGGGGCGCTGCGGTCGGCGAGGAGGGCTTCTTCTGGGGGCCGCGTGGCTTAGCCATTGACGCGGCGGGCAATGTCTACGTGACCGACACGGGGAACAAAAGGGTGCAGGTGTTTGATCCCGATGGTGAGTTCCTCGCTCAATGGGGCGGCTTCGGAGTGGAGGACGGCCTTATGGACGAGCCGGTGGGCATCGCCATTGACGAGGAGGGCTTCATCTACGTGGCCGACACCTGGAACCAGCGGGTGCAGAAGTTCGCCCCCCCCTTGCCACCTGCGGGAGGGGAAAGAGGGGGGGGTGTCACCAAGTGGTCCATCTCAGGCTGGTATGGCCAGTCGGTGGTCAACAAGCCCTACCTGGCTATCGCTGGGAATCGCGTCTACGTCACCGATCCGGAGGGCTATCGGGTGCTTGTCTTCGACCAGGGCGGCCAATTCATCGCTACCTTCGGCGAGTACGGCTTCGACAGCAAGACCTTCAGCCTGCCGACGGGCATCGCCGTTGACGGGCAGGGAAACATCTACGTAACCGATTCAGCCAATCATCGGGTGATGAAGTTTGCACCGGTGAGGTGATGCTTAATATCCGCGAAGGAGCTTGCTTTTGCGCTGAGCTTCTGCCTGTCGGACAGACAGGTCTGCCTGTCGGACAGACAGGTCTGCTACAATTAGCTGAATATTGGGAAAAGCGAGGTGAAGAGCCAATGAGTGGAGAGATAACCATCCTCGAGATCTTGGAGGATATCCATGCGGCTGATGAAATCCTGCAAAAATTTGAACGCAAGTATCGGATACACTCGGAGGTTTTCTACAATTTATACAGCCAGGGCCTGCTTGATGATGGGGAACACCTGGAGGATTTCGCTGAATGGAGCGGCTTTTATAAGCTGAGGCTTAGGCGGGAAGCGATGTTCCGTGAGTGGAGTTGGCAGATGGTCGAATCGCTGCGAGCGAGGTCGCCTGCCCAAATCATTCAGTTGGTCCCATCGACTAGTTAGATGCTTCCCTCTCGCCAGGAGTACGAGAATCTCATCTATACGCTCCCCGATGCCTATTCCAGCATCAAGGTTTCCACGCTACGACTGATCCCCACCGGAGCTAAAGCGGGGCGGTTAGTAGGAACTGTCACCTTTAGCAAAGGGATCGAGCTATGCGTGTTCGAAGCGATTGATCTCGATGTCGGAGAGATACTGGACTATGGCTACACCGTCTATCGGGGGGAGGAAAAGGAGTACTGGTACGATCCACAGGAGCATCCGGATGACCCGTCCCTCGCCAGCACTTACCCCCACCATAAGCATATCCATCCCAACATCAAGCGCAACCGCGTCCCGGCCCCGAACATCAGCTTCACGGAGCCGAATTTGCCCTTTCTGATCGAGGAAATCGAGCGAGAGCTGCTCTGAACGCTCCGCAGTAGCGGATCGCGAAGCTTGGGCTGGTGAAGTGAGGGAAACGCTGGATGGGGAGAGTGGCAATTGAACTGGGTGTGTTCAAAATGAGTTGAAACTTTGCTCGACATTCACCGGGAGAGCCTGCTTTTAGCAAGATATGACAGATCGGAGTGCTATTTGGCCTCAGAAACCAGCACTTCACTGACAAATTCAGGGCTGCATCCAGGGCACGACTATGTCACCAACTGGTTTTGAACACACCCAATTGAACTAACGCCACCAGTAGAGCAATTGGTGGAACATTGGGCACAGAGCAGAGAGATTAGCCTGGAGCAGGCGGTACAGGAGTTGATCGCATTGGGGTTTGAAACCCGATTGCGAGAACTGTACGCTCGCTACCGTCGTGTTGAGTGTTCCTTTGGCTATCTGGCGGAGGCGTTAGGGATGACCACCTGGGAACTGGCTCACCTGCTGGAAGAGCGGGGTTGGGTGGCACATATCTGCCTGTCGGACAGACAGGACCTGCCGAGCTAAGAGCAGAAGGCACATGTACTATGTTGCGAAGAATGAGGAGCACAACGATGAAAGCGCGATTATTCGCCGTGTTCATTCTCGTAGTGGGCCTGGGTTTGCTTCTCACATGGGCTGTGGTCGCTCAGATGTCAGACCCAAGAACACTACTTCCTGGGGGTTCCATTTCCGCGTTGTATCCTACGCCTACGTCTACGGCACCTATTACCTGGCAAGTCTCGCAAGAAGATCTACGTAGAAACCGTCAGACCATTCTGCTCTGGCCCAAGGAGCTTTCGCAGTTTATGAAAGGATACTCATCTTGGGCAATGTGGCTGGGGAGCAGGCGTATAGCACCATATTCAGTTCGAGACGAACTGTTGGTCTCCGTTCGTGCGATTGCCACCATGATCCCTGATCTGGAAGTTGGGACGGATGAACCCGACTCAGACCTCATCATCGTTTCAGGCAACCCGGCAGCGATCGGCGCACTGTCTGCCTGTCGGACAGACAGGTCTGCCTGTCGGACAGACAGGCTTGACCGGCTGAGGGACCATCCTTTGTTGGCCCGAGTTACAGAGGATTCGCCTGCCCGACGCGATGAAGCCAGAACAGCTTGGGTGAAATCAAGGTTCGACAGGAACTACGATACATCCCAGGGCCTCCCTGCATCTGGAGTCAACATACGAAACAACTGGGTGACCAACGTTGTGTGGGGCTATAGCACCCCAGGTGCTACTATTTGCGTCACTTTAACCCGAAGCAGTTCTCACGTTCTGACAACCACGACAACGGCCAATCCTGAGGGTCTCTACCATGCTTACCTGATATGGGAGATTCGCGATGGTGATGTCATCGAAGTGAATGATGGCACTGGGATCAAGACGGTGTCGGTCATCCCGCTGAGAGCTTCTGGCGATGCCTTTACCGCGTTAGTTACAGGTCTGGTGCCCTCTGTCCCTGAGGTGCCAGAGAAAATATCTGGCGCACCTCCTTCCCTGGAAGTGACAGTCGGTAAAGCCAGTCGAAGTGTGATAGCTGACAGTCGAGGCATGTTCACCGCGGATTTCAGCGACAAACCATTTCGCCCAGGCACCCGTGGGTTCCTTCGCTATACAGACAGCGAGGAAAATCGGATATTCATAGCATTCGGTGTGTCTATAGTCAACGTAAGAAGAGACACCTCGTATGGTCGTCCTTATGGTGATACCCACTCGGCAGGGATCAGCTCAATCGTGTGGGGTGGCGCTACGCCGAGTGCTACACTAATAGTCACCCTCACTCGCCCGAGCACTTTCGTGGTCACACGCACTCTGACAGCAGACCAGGTTGGAGACTTTTCGGTCTCCGTGGATCGTTTGATCGAGGATGGCGACATTGTAGAAGTATTTGACGGCGCTGATGTGAGAACTGTGCAGGTCCCAACCATGACATTTCACGCCGACCCGGTTACAAGGGTCATCACCGGCACTGCACCTGTGGGGATCAGGACAACTGAACCAGGAGCACCGCACTCCCTTGAGATCGCTATTGGAGGCAACACACGCCAAGTCACCACAACTGTCACTGGCGAGTTCTCCGCAGACTTTACCGCCAATCCATATCTGGCCGGTTTGTTGGGGGCACTGTGTTACACGACTCCAGACGGCAATAGGGTATACAAGCCCCTCTTTGTAGCGGATCCGCTTGTGCGAGGCAAACTCGGCGATTGGCGAGCTGATGTAATTCTCGGCCAACCCGATTTCTCTCAAATCACGCCCAACGAGGTTGTGAGCAATAGATTGTTCAATCCAGGGGGAGTATATGTGGACCAATCCGTTCAGCCCAATCGGGTCTATGTGTACGATGGTGGCAACAGTAGGGTTCTTGGCTTGTCTCATCTGGGTATATGTCAGGCGGGCGTGAACGCCGGCCAGAATTGCACTATGGACTCTGATTGTCCTGGATCGATCTGTCCGATTCAGGAAACGAGACCGGCTGATGTTGTGCTGGGCCAGCCCTCGTTCAACACATCTGCATGCAACGGTGACAGCAGCTACCAGATGTACCCAGACGTACCTATGGCAAGTGCTGAGACGCTGTGCGGGCTTCGTGAGGAACAGATGAGCCCAGGGGAGGGCGGTTCGGGTGCGACCATGGCGACGGATGCTCAAGGCAACCTCTATGTGCCCGATTTCTACAACAACCGGGTGCTGCGCTATGACAACCCTTTCACAACCGATGCCATCGCAGACTATGTTTGGGGACAGGCCGACTTCTCGGGTATAGCGTGCAATCGCGGTGCCGGTTTTTACAGCCACTCCGATTCGAAAAGTCTCTGCCTGGCGCCCCCTCCAGGCGGCGACAATTTGACGGCAGGCGTCGCCCTGGACTCAGCGGGCAATCTGTGGGTCGCCGACAATATGAACAACCGGCTACTCCGGTTTCCGTTCAATCCCACCCTAGGCAGGCCTGTGGATGAGGCTGATCTCGTTTTGGGCCAGCCAGACCTCTCGACGATTACCCAGGGCGCAGGCCTGCAGCAGATGAATCAGCCAGCCTCTGTACGCGTAGACAGTCGTGGAGTCGTGTACGTTGCCGACAGTCACAACAACCGCGTGCTGATGTTTGAACCTCCACTCTCAAATGGAATGCCGGCCACCTACGTCTTTGGTGGTGACCTACGAGAAGTCTCGGGCCTGGAGCTTGATACAACTGGTGGGCTGTGGGTGAACAATTCATTGGATTACAGATTCATCCACCTGGTTGACGGGGCAGTGCTAGAGGTTATTGATTCGTATGACGGCCGTGCCTTGGGTGGGCTGGGGGTTGATCAGGACGGGAATCTTCTCACCGTTGGCTGGGACACACAAGAAGGACTGCACTTTTCTCCCCCTATGTACGTATTAGATTCAAGGTTTCTTCGCTCGGTCCCAGAGCCTGAGTTCAATCAAACAGGATCGCGCGGCATTCGTGGCGGGACAGGTTTGGAGGTGGCGGCTGGGCAGCTGATTTATGCCGATCAAACGCGTATGGTGTTCTGGAACAACCCTTGGAACCTCACAAAATACCAGGCAGCGGATGGAGTTGTAGGCCAGCCAGACTTTCAAAGTCGGACGGCATGGGGGCCGTACTTCAGAAGAATGCGAGCAGATGACAAGGGGCGACTCTGGGTGATCCATTTGGGGGCATGGCAAGGATTTTGGCCACCGGCTGAGATCTATGGTTACCAACTTCCCCTAAAGACAGCTGTAACACCGGATCGCATAATTACTTCACCGCTTCCACTTCAGGGCGGAGGAGTGTTCACCTGGACCTGGACGCTCTCCGAGAGTGGGATCGACGTCCAGCCCGACTGTGACTGTCTCTGGGTGTCGGATGAAGAGAATCATCGAGCGTTTCGTATCAGGAATGTCAGCACCCAACCAGTTGTAGACGTGGTTCTCGGGCAGTTGGACGCATCTGGGACACAGTGCAACCAGGGACGTGGGCGCGACCTTCCTTCTCGGGATTCTCTCTGTCATCCTGGGGCATTGGCTTTCGACCAGGATGGCAACTTGTATGTAGCCGATCACAATTCCGAGTTCGATGGCAACTTTCGTTTGCTCGAATTCGATGCCAACACTATCCCTGATGCACCGACATCCGCGGTCTTCGGAATTCTAGCCACCCGCGTGTTTGGTCGAAACGGCGACTTTACCGAGCCAGACTGCCTTCCTCCTGAGCAAGACCCTATGTGTGGCCCCTGGGAGCCCGCTTTTGATTCACCCGGCCGTATGGTCATCGGGTTCAATGGCTATTTAGGGCCTCGCTTTCCGATGGTCTATCAAGATCCATTGACCAACCCTCTGCCAATAGCTGCGTTGGGTGATCTTCATTCGATGCCTGATTCGGCACGATTTGATCAGTTTGACAATCTGTACATCCTTGACCACAACCGCGGTCGCATTTTGATCTATCGAAATCGCGAAGTGCAGACATACGTTGTGACTGGTGCGATCAAGACAGCTAGTGGAGACCCAATCCCAGGCGTGCAGGTAGAAACTACCAGCTACGCCTCCAGCGGCCTCTCCGATGCTTCCGGCGCGTACACACTCACAGGAGTGGTTACCGGGACTTACGAACTGGTGCCAAGTAAGAACCACTACGTATTCACACCTGTTACCCGGACAGTGAGTGTTCCACAAGTTACTGTAAACCAGAATTTTGTAGGCACCTATGTTCCGACAACGGCTGCCTTCATAGCGCCGTCGCCTGGAGCAACAGTATTTGAGGTGGTGACTGTCACGGTAGAGAGCACGGGCGACTGGGTCGAACTTTACTTGGATAGTGTCCTACACAGCAAAACAAGTCCCCAACCCGCCAGTTGGAGCTGGAGCACCAGACAAGTAGCCAATGGGCTTCACACTCTGCGAGCTGTGCCTTATGATGATGAGGGGCGTGTGGGGACACCACATGTTGTGACGGTCACTGTAAACAATGCTCCATCAACGACACCGTGGCTTTTGGCAGGACTGACCGGTCTAACAGTGGCGGATCTTGCCGTCGCCCCAAGTGACCGACAAGTGCTGTATGCTGCCACGGAGACAGGTGGGGTCTACAAAACATTCGATGGTAGTATGTTCTGGACAGCAGTTAACAACGACCTACCTGCTGGAGCCAACTTGTCTTCGCTGGCTATTAGCCCTAACAACAGCCAGGTCGTCTATGTTGGCAGCAGAAGTGGGGGCGTCTACAAGACTACGAACGGCGGCAATTCGTGGTCTTCTGCTGGTTTGGATGCTGTGGTTGAGGACTTGGCAATTGCAAGCACCGATGAGCAAATCCTATACGCTGTTGGTTCAGATGTCTATCAGACTGTGGACGGAGGGAACTCCTGGACTCCTGTGCTAGCTAACGGGTGGTTCAGGTCAGTAGCCATTGATCCTTTGGACGCACAAATTGCTTATGTGGGTGAGGATCAGCCGAGCTTTTCCGGAGCCATCTATAAGACAACCGATGGGGGTACCTCTTGGGAAACTCAGGCGGTGGGAACCCTATCAGGTTTAGTCCAGACTATCCTCGTTGATCCTTATGACACTGACACTCTCTACGTTGGCAAGCTATGGGGGCCAGGAGGCGTCTACAAGAGCACTAATGGTGGACTCTCCTGGCAACGAACGGGGCTGGAATCCGGTGTCAACACTGAATCTCTTGCTATGGCTCCCAGTAACAGGCAGGTTCTGTATGCTGGCGATGGGTGGGGTGGGGTTTACGAGACTAGCAATGGAGGGACAACTTGGGCAAGCGTGAGCGATGGGTTGCCCCCCGGTGTGGCTGTCTCTGCTCTGGCAGTGGATCTGTCGTATCCAGCAATCGTCTATGCAGGTCTGAATAACGGCGGTGTGTGGAAAACAGCCTACATCGCGCCGACTGCTACGCCGACCAACACACCGACGCCAACACCAACGAATACCCCAACATCCACACCGACGCCAACACCAACGAATACCCCAACATCCACGCCGACACCGAATCGTCTCTACCTGCCCATTATCATGAAGGGTACTATGAGGCAATAGAAAGCCCAAGCTGCATTTAGGTAAGGCAAAGTCATGAAGCGTGTGGTATTGGTCCTTCTAGCATTCCTTTTTGCCTATTGGGGCCAGCAGTCTTTTGTTCAAAACAACCCCCTTCTCGATGCGGTGATTCTCTACACCATGGGAATCCTCTTTTTCCTTACCGCTGTTTCTCGTTATCCGGAGGACAAAGCGGACACAACCCACCACGACCATTTCACCAGGTGGAATATGGCCCTCATCGGTGTCGGTGTGCTGCTGGTACTGTATGCGGCGTATCGTTTCTACCGGGATGTCAGTAGCAACGTGGGCCTGGTGGTCTGGCTCGAAGGTCTGGCAGCCTTTGTGTTGGGATTCTGGTTCGTCAGCCATCCCTCTTCTAAGAGTACGTCTGAAAACTCGTCAAGTCCCGTCATTGCGAGGAGCACTTCGTCTACGCTCAGTGTAAACTCCGCGACGAAGCAATCTCCAAAGCAGCTTGTTGATGCAGGCGGGAGATTGCTTCGCTTCGCTCGCAATGACATAATCAGAGGGGTGTGCCATTTTCAAACAGGCTCTAAGCAAGCAGGAGAGACAACAGAGGAGAAACAGAGGAAACTTCTCGGGCTCCGCCCTGCTACAGTGGTGTTGATCCTCATCACCCTGGTGGCCTTTTTCATGCGGATTCACCAACTGGACACCATGCCGTCGGGCTTCTATCTCGACGAAAGTGACTTCGGCCTCGAGGGCCTTCGGCTGCTGGAGTCCGGGGCATATCGGCCGTATACCCAAGCCACGACCGGGCATCCGTCGTTCTTCTTCTATCAACTGGCTTTGGCCTTCGAATTCCTCAAGCGCGAGGCCCTGGCTCTGCGCTGGTTGACGGTGGTCTTTGGTGTCCTCTCCATCCCGGCCTTCTATCTCCTCGCTCGGACCCTCTTCGGCACCCGAGCGGCGCTGTTGGGCTCATTCCTCCTGGCCGTTTCCCGCTGGCACATCACCTTTAGCCGTATCGCGTTCGAGGGTGTCCCCGCAGACCTGTTTGCCATCCTGGGGGCGTTCTTCTTGATCCGGGGCCTGCGCACCAGGAAGGCTCTGGACTTTGTCTGGGCGGGGTTAGCTCTCGGCTTTGGCCTGCACACCTACCTGGCTTTCCGCATTTTCCCTGTGGTGATCGTGCTCTATCTGGTCCATCGCTACCTTTTCGAGCGAGCGGCTGTCAGGCCCAACCCTCTGGGCTTGAGCCCGTCAGGGCGAAGCCTGGGCCGGCTGTTGGTGTTTGTCCTGGCGGCGGTGATGGCCTTTGCGCCTCTCGGAGCATACTTCCTCCGGTTCCCCAGGGATTTCACGGCCCGTACCAGCCAGGCCTCGGTGTCGCTGGACATCCAGCGGGAGGGCAGCTACGAGCCGCTGCGCCAGAACATCAAGAAGAGCCTGCTGATGTTCAACTACCGCGGCGATCCCCGCCCTCGACATAATTTGCCGCAGGAGCCGATGCTGGATTTCGGCACCGCCATGCTCTTTCTCCTGGGAGTGGGGTATAGCCTTTACCATTGGAAACAGTCCCGTCACTTTCTGCTCCTGATGTGGTTGCTGCTCGGCCTCCTGCCGGGTATCCTGTCCCTGGCCGATTCTAACCCCCATTCCCTGCGCACCATCATCAGCCTTCCGGCCGTGTTTCTCCTGGCGACTGTGGCTGCCGATCGGGGGTGGGAGGCGCTGGCCCAGGGATTGCGGGGGGAGGCGTTTCCCATTCGAGCGGGCCTGGTTGTGATCCTGCTGCTCCTCATCGGCCGGGCCAACTATGTCACCTATTTCAACCAGCAGGCTCAGAACGAATCGGTGTACTACGACTTCGATCCCATCCAGACAGAGGTGGGTAAACAGGTCAAGGCCATGGGGTATACCTACCGCGTCTACGTCTCTCGTTACTTCACCAACCACTCGGACGTGAAATTCATTTCTTACGGCGTGCCCTATTACGATTTCGACCTGAATGCCCACCTGCCCCTTCGCGAGGAGGTGGATCAGGACGTTTTGTTCATCCTGGAGCGGAACCATGCTCCCTTCGTCACCCGACTCCAGCATCTCTACCCGCGGGGCATCTATCGCGAGGTGAATGACCGTTACGGCCAGCTCATGTATTATACCTTCCTGGTTCCCAAACAGGAGATTGCGGCGATCCAGGGATTGCAGGGTAGCTACTACACCTCGACCGAGCCGGAGGTGGAGCCCGTCCTGCAGCGTAAGGATGCCACCATCGCTTTCGACTGGAGTGTGGATGGCCCGGCGTTTATCGCCGGCTCGGAGGAGCCCTTCAGCGTCACCTGGGACGGGTCACTCTACGTGCCGTGCTTCGGGGACTACGTCTTCGTCCTCGACACCGACGGGTCGGCGCAACTGTGGCTGGATGAGGAGCTGGTGGTAGAGAGCACTGGCGCGCGGGCTCAGAGCAGGATCCAGTTGCCGGCCGGCTTCCACGCCGTGGCCCTCCAGGCCTCGCAACAGCGGCCCGATGGTCGCCTGATCCTCAACTGGATTCCCGCTGGCAGCTCAAGCGAGCAGGTCGTTCCCCAGACAGTGCTCTACACCGCCCAACTGGCTCGCCAGGGACTGCTGGGCCGCTACTATCATGGGACCAATTGGTCGGGCGTCCCCGCCAGCATCCAGTTGGACTCCTTCATCGCTCCCAACGATGTTATCCCCTCGCCTTTCAGTATTCAGTGGGAGGGACGCATCTACGCGCCGACGACGGGGAACTACGTCTTCGCCACCAATTCTGACGATGGCTCTCTGCTCTATATTGACGGCCAGTTGGTTGTGGACAACGGCGGCCAACACGGCGACCGCTACATTGAGGGCCGCATCACGCTCGAGGAAGGGTTCCACGACATCGTCCTGCGCTATTTCCAGGACGGCGGCGGGCGCAAGATCGAGCTGTGGTGGACTGTGCCGGGGCGGGGCAAGGAGCAGGTGCCAGCCGAGTTTCTGTCGCCACCGAGTGAGCGCCTGCCTGAGCCGCCGACCTTCCCCGCGCCGCCCCAGGTTGAGGTTGTCCAGCCGATCCCCGAAGCGCCCATTCCTGAAGTAGGCACCCTCGGCGAGGTGCGCTACCTGAGCTTATGGGGTGGGCAGGGTACGGAGCCAGGCCAGTTCCAGGGGCCGCGCGGCATTGCTGTGGACCAGAAGCGAGGCCAGGTCTACGTGGTGGACACGGGCAACAAGCGGGTGCAGGTCTTCGGGCTGGATGGCAGCCTCGTTGCCGTCTGGGATCGCGGCGACGAGGCCTTCGAGGAGCCCTTTGACGTGGTGGTGGACAGCCGGGGCGAGGTCTACGTGCTGGACACGGTGGCCCAGTTCATCCAGCGCTATGGGCCGTCGGGGGAGCTGCAT
Organism: uncultured Anaerolineae bacterium; assembly: GCA_964446635.1. Classification (GTDB taxonomy): domain Bacteria; phylum Chloroflexota; class Anaerolineae; order VGOG01; family VGOG01; genus CAYUPJ01. The sequence goes on along the minus strand of CAYUPJ010000059.1, from coordinate 736 downwards.
GGGGCCATCGGTCGTGACCTGGGGTTTTACCGTCCTCGTGGCCTGGCGATAGATGACCAGGGTAACCTCTATGTGGCCGACACGGGGAACAACCGCATTGTCAAGATCACCCCGTCGGGGCAGCAACTGGGCCAGTTCGGCAGCCAGGGCCCGGGCCCCGGCCAGATGGATCAGCCGACGGATGTGGCCGTAGACGCGGCTGGACGGATGTACGTGGCGGACACCTACAACCAGCGTCTCCAGGCGTTGGACCCTGCGGGTCGCTACCTGCGCGAGTGGCCCATCAGCGGGGCCAACACCTTCGACAGTCCCCACATCCAACTGGGGCCAGGTGGTCAGGTGTTTATCACCGATCCTGAGGCCCACGTGGTCATCGCCTACGACGGCGCGGGTCGCCCGCTGGGCCAGTGGGGTGGCTTCGGGCAGGCAGCCGGACTTTTTCACAAGCCCATCAGCCTGGCTTTCGATGGTGCAGGTCGCGTGTACGTGACCGATGCTTACAATCACCGGGTGCAGGTCTTTGAGCTGGCACAGTAACTACCTTGACGACGTGACAGACCAGGTTGTTAGTGGGTCTTTCCTTACCATTATCATCCCTGTCTACAACGAGGAAGTGATCCTGGTGAGCTCTGTCACGGGACTGATTGAGGTGCTGGAGCCACTAGAGCTGGACTACGAGCTACTCATCTGTGAAAATGGGAGCACAGACAATACGGCAACACTAGCACACGGCTTG
>CAYUPJ010000058.1:0-20769 GCA_964446635.1 uncultured Anaerolineae bacterium | reverse complement strand
GGAGCTCGGTGCTCTCTTTTGCCTACCTGGATGTCCCCAACGTGATACGCTCACGCTTACGCCACCCCCCGGCTCTAACGCGCCGCCTGTCGTCTGGCCGCCTCGATCACATTCTTCATCAGCATGACGTTGGTCATGGAGCCCGTACCACCAGGGACGGGGGTGATCATGCTGGCCACTTCCTTGGCGGCCTCAAAGTCCACGTCGCCCACCCACTTGTCCCCCAGGGGGTTGAAGCCAAAGTCAATGACCACGGCTTCGGGCTTGATCCAATCGCCTTTTATCATCTGCGCCTGGCCCACGCCAGCGCACAGGATGTCTGCCTCACGACAAACCGCATCCAGGTTGACGGTACGCGAATGGCAGATAGTCACCGTAGCATCCTCTCGCAGCATTAGGAGGGCCATGGGCTTCCCGACTATGTTCGAGCGGCCGACAACCACGGCTCGCTTGCCCTTGATTTCGACGTTGTGCCGCTTGAGGATTTCCATCCCCCCAGCCGGCGTGGCGGGCACGAAGTAGTCAGAGACCCCCGGCGGCCTCCCCGCTGGAGCCACCTGGGCCAGCCGTCCGGCATTGGCGGGGTGTACGCCGTCAACATCCTTGTCGGGCGACATGGCCTCAATGATGACCTCCGGCCTGATGCCCTTGGGCAGCGGTTCTTGAACAATGATGCCATGCACGTCTTCGTCGGCGTTCAGGTCAGCCACCAGTGCCAGCAACTCGGCTTCGCCAGCCGCCTCCGGCAGGGCATGAAGCTCAAATCCCATTCCCGCCTTCTCAAAGGACTTCTGGATCATCTTGGCATAGCTCACCGAGGCTGGATCCTCCCCCACCCGTACCACGGCAATGGCAGGGGTGAAGCCGTGCTCCTGCTTGAATTCGGCCACTTCGTTAGCAATCTCTTCAGCGATGGTCTTAGCCAAGGGGCGGCCATCCAGGATTGTAGCGCTCATTCTTCGTCTCCTTTCTTCTCTAGGATCGCCCTCGCCGCAGCGAGGGGTTTTTCGACTGGAACTTCATAGGTCAAGACAGGGTGCTCTGCCTGTTCGCGCATCGGGTCGAGGACGTAGCGTTGGTACAGCTTTGCCCTGATCTCCTTGTAAGAATCGCCCTCGATGGTGTAAATCTCCTCAGAGAGGCGGTAGCGGTCGGCGTGATTGGCGAAGACTTTGTCGTAGTCTTCCAGAGAAGGCTCGAAGAAACCGTACTCCCGCTCACGCTTGGCAATGTCATCCCATTCCCGCCAGTTGACTTTGACATCACCAGCCCCAGCCACCGGTATCACGGCTACCTCGGGTGTCTCAAATGTTCTTTCGAAGACAGCTCCTGATATTTCCCAAACCCCACTTTCAGGGTTTCGGGTTTGCAACACTCTGTATCTCGTGATCATGCTTCTTTAGCACTTGAGCTCTTTTAATCTATCAAGCAACACTGCCGCACGTAGAATCCCTGACCGCGTTGGCGGGAAAATTGGCAATTGCAGGTCAGATTCCACCAGGCGCTCGTAATCCTGGCGAGAGGTGTTGGCAATCATGAGGTCGCCAAGTTCGATCTTCTCACCCAGCTCTTCTGCAATTTTTCGTTGTAGATAGGGATACTCGACCTTCAATGCTTCCACATGGGCATTCTCGTTGTTGCGCAGGAACCTCTTGACCCGCCGAGGCGATCTGGAGAGCAGCCACCGGTCCCGCTTCAACAGGATGCGCAGCTCAATCACCTCGTGCAGCAGCGCGCTGGTGCCGTAGTAGCAGCCAGCGGCGATGTCGGCGTAGGTCTGGGAGTCTGTCCCTTGCAAGACGGCCACATAGCGATAGGCATTCTCTATGTTCTGGGCAGTGACGTTGTGCTGCTCAACAGCCTCACGGTCGAAGTCCGCCAATGGGAAGGGCCTCTCACAGCTTCTCCACCACCAATTGATATATCTCGTCCCTCACGGCTGGCTTGCCTTCTAGGAGAGCGTTTAGCTTGGCTCTGTTCCCGGCCACGAAGGCTTCGTCCTTGATCGCCCCAAGGTTGATGAGGACGTTGAGGGCGGCGCTGCGCAGCCCGGCTTCTGCCATCAGCACGGCCACCCCCACATCGCTGACGGCATTGACGTTGCCCTTTTCGGCCGTTGGCCGGCAGAGGTCCATGACTTGGACACAGGCCTCAGCCACCCGCATCGGCACACCGGTAGCAGCCTGGAGGGCCTTTTGCATGGCAGCAGTACGGGCGGCCTTCTCCTCATCAGTAGCACGAGGCATCTTCATGGCCTTGGAGACTTCGGTGTAGACCTGCACGTCAGCTTCGAGCAGTTCAACCAGTTCCTGGCGGAGAGCCTCCGATTGGGCCAGCAGGGCCTGGATGTCTTCCTGCACGTCGGCGTATTTCTCCTTGCCCACCGTCAGGTTGCAGACCATACTGATCAAGGCCGCGCCCAAAGCGCCTGATAGAGCCGCTACACTTCCCCCGCCAGGGGCGGGAGCCGAACTAGCCAGCTCATCCAGGAAGGTAATGACGGGTTTCTGGGTTAACATCATTGTTACTCCCTTCGTTGGTGTAAACTAACTGGATAAGATTACCAGAGGGGTCAACTCCCAAGATCACGGGGATTGAAGAGGATATGTCACAATATAGTTTGAGGGCCAGGGTTTCAAGAGGAATAGGCTCGTAGATAGATTTAGTTTGACTGAGAGACACGGTCTACTCCGGTGTTAGAATCTCAGATGCTCGTCGCCAGTTGACAGCATAAAGAGACAGGTTTGCCCACCCGTCTCTTGACGGGCGTATTATATCACAAATCTTTCTAACGGGCAAATAATTGGACAAAAGCGTCGTTTTGGGATATAATAGGTTTGCCTCAGATAGCGCTATAGATTCGACGAGGAGGTTTATCATGCTTGATCTCAATTTCATCCGCGAAAACCCAGACCAGGTCAGAGAGGCTTTGGTCAAATTGAATACCGACGCGCCTATTGACGAGATCCTGGCCTTGGACGAGGAACGGCGAAAGCTTCTGACAGAGGTAGAAGCCCTGAAGCATCGGCGCAACGTCACCTCTGAAAAGATAGCGCGCATGGAGAAGGGGGAGGAGCGCCAGTCTCTCATTGTGGAGATGCGCCAACTGGGAGAGCGTATCAAGTCCCTGGATGCTCGGGTGAGCGATGTGGAGGCGCGGCTTCAAGAGGCTATGCTCCAGGTGCCGAATATGCCCCATGAGACGGTACCCATCGGCAAGGATGACAGTGAGAACGTGGTGGTGCGTACCGAGGGGGAACCCCACGAGTTCGACTTCGAGCCGCTACCTCACTGGGATTTGGGGCCGGTGTTGGGGATCATTGACTTTGAGCGGGGAGTGAAGCTCTCCGGCACGCGCTTTTATGTGCTCAGAGGCCTGGGAGCCAGGCTTCAGCGCGCCCTGATCACCTGGATGCTTGACCTGCACATCAATGAGCAAGGCTACACCGAAATCTACCCACCCTTTGTGGTCAAGCGAGAATGTATGGTTGGGGCGGGGCAATTGCCTAAGTTCGAGGCCAACATTTACCACGATGTTGAAGACGATTTCTGGTTCATCGGCACGGCAGAGATTCCACTGACTAACCTGCATCGCGATGAGATCCTGGATGCAGATCAGTTGCCGCTGCACTACGTGGCCTACACACCCTGTTTCCGACGAGAGAAATTCTCTGCTGGCGCGGACACACGGGGCATTAAGCGAGGCCATCAGTTCGACAAGGTGGAGATGTATAAATTCACCACTCCGGGGACATCCTACGAGGAACTGGAGAAGATGGTGGATAACGCGGAAGATGTGTGCCGACGGCTGGGCATCCCTCACCGGGTGGTGCAGATGTGCACCGGCGACCTGGGCTTCGCTGCCGCCAAGAAGTACGATGTGGAGATGTGGGCCCCCGGCTGCAGTGAGTGGCTGGAGGTCAGCTCCTGTTCTAACTGCGAGGCCTTCCAGTCCCGCCGGGCCAATATTCGCTACCGGCCTGACCCCGGCGCCAAGCCCGAGTTCGTCCACACCCTCAACGGAAGCGGTCTGGGCCTGCCCCGAACTCTGATCGCCGTCATGGAGAATTACCAACAGGCGGATGGTAGCATTGTCGTTCCAGAGGTGTTGCGACCTTATATGGGGGGAGTGGAAGTGATCAGCTAGGGCTACGTGAAACGTGAAACGTGAAACGTCAAATGTGAATCCCTGTCAGTAGGTCAAATCTGCTTGACGATGAAAACAGAAACGCTCGGGGGTGCAAAGCACTCCCGAGCGTTTTTTCATGAAACCCCCAGATTTTCAATACAGGAACATCGGCTTGCCGTGAGCGTGCCAGACTTTGGGCCGGTACTCTTCGACGTCGTACAGGGCACGCACGTCCACCGTCTTAACCCCCAGAATAGGCGACTCCGCCGTCACGTCGGTGTAAAGCCCATCACGCAAGGCCACCATGCGCCCGAACTTCTTCGTCGTGATCAGGTCCATGGCGATGTTGGCGTAGTTGACGGCGACCATGATGTCCAAGGCATCTGGCTCCCCGGAGCGCATCAGGTAGGCGACTTCCTGAATCAACGTCGCTTCGCCCGTTATCTCCTGCAACCGGGCAGCCGTCATGGCACCGATGCCGCCAAGCTTCTTATGCCCATAGGAATCAACCTTTTCGTCCTTATGGACAACTTCCCTATCCAGCATTCGAGCCCCTTCAGAAATCGTCATCAGGGCATAATTGCTGGGGTTGGCGCGTTTGTCCTGCATCAGCAGATCGGCCAGTTTCTCGATGTGGAATGGGACCTCAGAGATGATGGCCCGATCTACGCCAGCCAGATATGAAGAGATGAGCGAGGTTTCCCCAGAGTGGCGACCAAAGAGCTCGATGACGCCAATGCGTTCGTGAGAGCCACACGTGCTGCGCAGTTGATGAATAAAACGGACACTGCGGGTGACCGCGGTGGAAAAGCCGATGCAGAAATCGGTCCCAAAGACGTCGTTATCCATTGTCTTGGGGATGGATACAATGGGGAAGCCTCCACGGTGGAGCTGTGCGCCATATCCCAATGTGTCCTCACCGCCGATGGGGATCAACACGTCAATTTTCAGGTGTTCCAGGTTCTTGAGCACATGAGGCGTAAAATCCAGGAACCCTTCCATGTCGGGCTCTTGTTCCTCTGGCTTCAGGAAAGCAGGGGCCTGTTCAGGCCGCACACGGCTTGGGTTCGTGCGTGACGTATGCAAGAACGTGCCGCCAGTGCGGTCAATAGTGCGTGTGTTCGCCTTGTTAAGAGGCAGAATACATCGCTGGTGCGTCTCGGGGTCGTCCGGGTTGTAGTGCAGCAGCCCCCACCAGCCACGGCGAATACCAATGACTTCGTGACCTTCACTCACGCCCCGGTAGGTCACTGTCTTAATGGCAGGGTTTAGGCCGGGGACGTCCCCGCCGCCAGTTAGAATTCCAATTTTCATCAATCTCCTCCCTTCGACAGGCTCAGTACACAGCCTGCAAGCTCAATCTGTTTACCCAAATTCGCGGATGAACTGCTCAGCCCCATCTACGTCCTCCCGGCTGCCGATGAAGAGGGGCACCCGTTGGTGCAGCGACTCGGGCTGGATTTGCATGATGTCCTGCGTGCCGTCGGAGGCACGTCCACCGGCCTGTTCGACAATGAAGGCCAGAGGGGCCGCCTCGTACAGCAGCCGGAGTTTGCCGTGGGGCTTTTTAGAGTCTTTAGTGTCGGCCGGGTACAGGAAGATGCCGCCCGCCAACAAGTTGCGGTGAAAGTCGGCTACCAGAGTGCCAACATAGCGACTCGAATAGGGCCGGCCGGTGGCCTTGTCCGGCGTTTTCATATAATCCACGTAACGGCGGACGCCCTCGCTCCAGTAATGATAGTTGCCTTCATTGACACTGTAATACTTGCCCCGAGACGGAATCTGGATATTGGAATGCGAGAGCAAAAACTCGCCCACGCTGGGATCAAGGGTAAAACCATGCACTCCCTGACCGCTGGTATAGACCATCATGGTGCTGGAGCCATAGACGATATAGCCCGCAGCGGACTGCTTGTAGCCAGGCTGCAGGCAATCTTCCAGCGTGCCCCGTTGCCCGGCTGAGACCTTGCGGTGGATGGAGAAAATCGTACCGATACTGGCATTCACGTCAATGTTGGATGAGCCATCCAGCGGGTCAAAGATGAGTACGTATCTGCCGCAATGATACTCCTGGGGGATAGGAATGACATCGGCGACCTCCTCAGAGGCCATGACGCACAGGCGGCCGGTGTGAGCGTTCATACGCACCAGCATCTCATTGGCAAACACGTCCAGCTTCATGACTTGTTCGCCCTGGATGTTCTTTGCGTCAGCGAGGCCCAGAATCTCCACCAAACCCGCTTTGGTCACCTCGCGGGCGATGATCTTGGCCGCCAGGGCAATGTCGTACAGCAGATTGGTGAATTCGCCAGTGGCCTCAGGGAAAAAACGTTGCTGCTCCAGAATGTGGCGCTCAATGGTGATGATCTTCACGATGTGGATGCCCCCTGCTCAAGAAATCTCGTCCGATCTACCTTACTCTTCACTCCCTCCAAGGTCTACACTTCGGTACTGCCTGGGCGGACTTTTGAAGCCGCCACTGGAGTCAATACGGTCGTTGCTCCTGAAAAGGCGGATCTTCTCCCGTACGGCCTCTTTGACATTTTCGCGGGAGATGCTCAGGTACTTACGCGGATCCACCTCGTCGGGATGCTTCTCGAAGCCCTCTCTCATTCCTTGCACGAAAGCCTGATTCAGATAAGTGGCCACGTTAACCTTGCAGATGCCGTGCTCAATGGCTTCCAGCACGCTCTCGTGCTTGACACCTGATGAACCATGCAACACCAACGGTACTCCAGTCTGCTGACGGATGGCTTCGATGCGATAGATGTCCAGGGTGGCCTCGCGGGCCTCCATGGCATGGACCGAGCCGACGGCCACGGCCAGAGAATCGGCTCCGGTCAACTCGATAAACTCTTTGGCCTGATCGGGGTTAGTCATGGCTGCTTCCACTTCCTCGGGCGTCACGCCATCCTTGGCCTGCAACACGCGACCCAACTCCGCCTCGACGGGAATACCGGCGATGTGAGCAATCTCACAGACCCTCTTACTGATGGTCACGTTCTCTCCGTAAGGCATCTTGGAGCCATCGAACATCAGTGAAGTGAAGCCCGCACGCAGGCACAGCACATTCTGCTCGAAGCTGGTGCCGTGGTCCAGGTGAAGAACCACCGGAATGTCAACCTGGGCAGCAGCGATCTTCACCAGGCCCACCGCATAATCCAGACCGGCATAGCGGATAGCCCCCTGGCTGACCTGCAGGATGACCGGTGCGCGTTCCTCGTGGGCAGTCTCGATGATGGCTTGTATCATCTCCATGTTGTTAGCGTTGAAGGCGCCCACAGCGAAGCGCTGGGCTAAAGCAATCTGTAATATTTCCTTACTGGTTACTAATGGCATTAGCAATCACCTTTCTAGAGCTAAATCAGTAATTCCTGTGGTATGTTTCGCTGGCCGTCTAGGCAGTGGATTCGTGTGGATGACGCTTGGGCCGAGATCGTGCACTGCGCCACGACGCCGGCGGGAATCCATTTCCCGTTTGTCGCGCACTGTCCCTTCTGCCGCCTGCGGGGGGCGTGTGTTATACGCCGTTCTTTGTTGCCAATTCGCGTTTTGCCCCGACAAAAGCCGCTTCCTCTAACTCAATTCGCTCTTGGATAATGTGCGTGAGCCATTCCTCAATGCTCCTCTGACGATGCAATCGAGCCAGGAAAGCCGCGCGTGCAGCGAGTTCAGCAGGAATGGACAAAGATGCCGACTTTTTTCGACGTACACGGATTGGTTCCTCCCACGCCGAATCGTCGTCAGCTTGTGCCACTACGATATTGTCAATTTCCTCTTGAGACAGTTCTCTTTTCATCTTGCTCCTGTACTCATATTTCCCACCCTGTAATGATGCGAACGACACCCCCTGGCTTGAGTTGGAAAATAATCTTGAGTCTGCGTCTTGACCACAGCGAATCATACTCCTCTTGGGTGCCGCCACAAGATGGCGTGCAGACAAATGGCGCATAACGCCGCATTCTCCGCTCGTGCATTGTCCTTTTGTTGGGCGCAACCGTGATGTGCTCTCCGTTCGCCGGGAGAAATCTCAATACCAATGCAGGGAGGTGCATTTCAGTTCTGGGGCAACCTTTGGCAGAAGTTACTACTAGCCTTTCTTGGTGAAAGCTGGTATAATAAGCAACAAGATTAAGTCAGGGGAATGGTGCCGAAGGTGGGACTCGAACCCACATGAGGTTATAGCCTCAACGGTTTTTGAGACCGTCGCGTCTGCCTGTTCCGCCACTTCGGCCCAGAGAGTATTTCCTACCCAACAAAAGTATAAACCAATCAGCGGATTTAGTCAAGTCATAAGATGGACGAAAAGGTCCTCATTGACGCCGCACGACAGGGCGACGTCGGTTCCTTTAATCAATTGGTGCTCAGCTATCAAAGCATGGCCTACAACGTGGCCTATCGCATCTTGAGTGACCGCGACGCTGCAGCCGACGCCACTCAAGATGCCTTCCTCTCCGCCTTCAAGGCCCTCGGCAAGTTCAGAGGCGGGTCTTTCAAAGCCTGGCTGCTGCGCATCGTCACCAATGCCTGCTACGATCAGCTCCGCCTCAAGCAGCGGCGGCCCACTGCGTCCCTCGATGCCCTCCTTGTGTCCGACCCAGCCCCTATTCGGCCCCTCACCGACACCGGCGAGTCGCCTGAGGAGTACGCCCTGCGCCAGGAGTTGAGCAGGGTCATCCAGGTCGGCATCGGAACCATGCCGATAGAGCAGCGTGTTACCTTGATTCTTTCGGACGTCCAGGAACTGAGCTACCAGGAGATTGCCGCGATAACCGGGGCCTCTTTGGGTACGGTCAAGTCACGCTTGAGCCGTGCCCGGGGCAAACTGCGCGATTTCCTTCTAGAACAGAGGGAACTTTTGCCTTCTCGATACCGTCTTAAGAACGAGGAAGCGTCTAGCCATTGAAGTGAGGCAAGTGATGTTCAATCGCTCTAAATCCGAGCATCAACATATCGAAGATATGCTCTCCGCCTACCTGGATGGAGAGCTCTCGCCGGGAGAGAAAACCAGGGTGGAAAAGCATCTGGCCCAATGCGCCGCTTGTGCTCAAAATCTGCACACCCTGCGCCAGACAGTGGCCCTCCTAGGACAATTGCCCCCCGTGGCCGTGCCTCGTTCCTTTGCCCTCCGCCCTGCCCAGGTTGCCCAGCGCCCCAGCGTCTTCCCGGCAAGGCGGACCTATGCCTACCTGAGAACTGCCACGGTTTTGGCGACTGTCCTCTTTGCGGTGGTACTGGCTGGCGACGCCTTTATCACCGGCCTGGCTCCCTACCGGGCACCGGCCAGGGCGCCCGAGGTGATTATGCGGGAGGTGCCCGTGGAGAAAGCGGTGGTTGAGACGGTAGTAGTCGAGAAGGAGGTCATGGTCACCGTCGAGGTGGAGAAAGAAAGGGCGGTCGAGAAGCCAGTGGTCGAGACCGTGGTCATCGAGAAGGAAGTCCTGGTTGAGAAAGAGGCTGCCTACGCAGCTACACCCTCGCCTGCCCCTGCCGAGAAGAAGGAAGAGTTAGTGGTCACCCAGAAACCATTGCCTACCGAAGGGGGGATCGGCGCTGCTGCCCCCTCAGACACGCCCCCCCCCACCCCCCCCGTGGACGGGGGGGTAGGGGGGGTGGCCGAGGCCCCCCTGAGGCCTGACGAGGAGCTAATTGAAGCCACGGCAATTCCAACGCCATCGCCAGCAGAGGCGATTATGGCAGCGGAGCCCGCCTTGACCCCTACAGCCGTTGTCGAAGTCCTGCCGCCAACACCTATCCCCCAGGAACCGACTGTCCAGGCCGCTGTCCGTCCCAGCAAGTTAATGCTACTGCGCGTTGCTGAAGCCAGCCTGCTATTGCTGGTCCTCGTTTTAGCCATAGCCACGCTAGTTGCCAGACGCCGTCAGGGCACTCGGTGAGACTCAAGATCACCGTGATAGGCTCCCGGCTCCCTTTGTCTCACGACGCAGAGGGAGCCTTTTTCTTTGCCTCGAAGTACCGCAGGTCAGCTTGCCAAAAGCCCGTCTTTCAGGTACAATGTGACCTGATGACCAAAAGAGAATTCCGACTGGAAAACGAATATCACTACCATCGCTCCGGGCCGGTGCGCTGGATCATCTCCCACCTCACGCGCTACCCACTTTTCCCGCTGGCGATGATCCTGGCGGCCGTCTTGAACAATGGGTTCTACAGCTTCATCCAGGTCTTTATTGGCCGGGCGTTTGATCTGATTACTACCCCCGGCTGGGAGACAGCCGCACTGCTGGCACTGGCGGCGAGCGTGATGGGCTCGGCCATCGGACAAGGCCTGACAGGACTGGTGCGGAACTTCAGCATCGAGTTCGCGGCCCAGCGAGTCGAGCGGGATGCCCGCGATGAGCTTTACGTCAGCTTGTTGGGCAAGAGCCAGACCTTCCACGGCCGGCAACGGATTGGCGACATCATGGCCCGCGCCACCAACGACATGCACATGCTCAACCTGATGCTCAGCCCCGGCGTGATGCTGATCACCGATTCGGCCATGGCCACTGTCGTCCCCGTGGCCCTCATCGGCCGGCTCAGGTTTGAACTGCTGCTCGTCCCCTTAATCTTCCTCATCCTGCTGGCCATCACCCTGATTGATTACAACCGGCGGCTCACTCCGGTTAGCATCGCCTTGCGAGACCAGTTCGGCACGATGAACGCAGGGCTGGCGGAGGCCATCGCCGGAATCGAAGTGGTCAAAGCCAACGTCCAGGAACGGTACGAGTGGGGTAAGTTTATCCAGAACGCCCGCCAGTTCCGTGACTATTTCTTCAAAGAGGGGGAGATCGAGGCTCGCTACCTGCCGATGTTGATGTTCAGCCTGGCCTGGGCCGGCGGCTTCTTGCACGCGCTGCTACTCTGGCGAGGAGGTGCCCTTAGCCTCGGCCAGGTAATAACCTTCATGGGGTTGTTGGGCACGCTCCGCTTCCCCACGTTCATCTCCCTCTTTTCCTTCGATTTGGTGCAACTGGGGATTGCCAGCGCCAGGCGGATTTTGGAACTCATCAACACCGAAACAGAGCTGGACGAGAACCCGGCCGGTGTGGCCAAGCCGATTCGAGGCGAAGTGGTCTTCGAGAACGTCAGCTTTAGCTACCCCTCCCTTTCATCCCCCCCGCGGGCGGGGGGGAAAGAGGGGGGGAAGCCAGTGCTGAAGAACATCAGCTTTACCGCCCAGCCAGGCGAGACGATTGCCATCGTGGGGCAGACCGGTTCGGGAAAGACCACCTTTACCCAACTGATCAACCGCATCTTCGACGTGGATAGGGGGCGGGTGCTGGTTGACGGCGTGGATGTGCGTGACTGGAGCCTGGAATCGCTCCGTTCGCAGATCTCCACCATTGAGCAAGACATATTCCTCTTCTCCCGCACGTTGGCCGAAAACATCGCCTTTGGCTGCGCTGATGCCAGTCAGGAAGCGATCGAGCGGGCAGCCCGCGAGGCTCAAGCGCACGAGTTCATCACCAGTTTTAGCGGTAGCTATGACACCGAGGTAGGTGAGCGCGGCGTGACCCTCTCTGGCGGAGAGCGACAGCGCATCGCCATCGCCCGCGCCTTTCTCACCAACCCGCGCATCCTGATCCTCGACGACAGCACCAGCGCCATTGACAGCGCCACCGAGGACCAGATTCAGCAGGCCATGCGGCGCATCAGCCGCCAGCGGACCACTTTTATCATCACCCACCGCCTCAGCCAGATCCGCTGGGCCGACCGCATCCTGGTCTTGCGCCGGGGGGAGTTGGTAGACCAGGGGACGCATGAGGAGTTGATGGGGCGGTGCGAGGCCTACCGAAGGATATTCGCAAGGTACGACACGTAAAACGTGAAACGTGAAACGTAATTGGGCTTTTACGTTTTACGCATTACGGGAGAATCATGGGCTTCATACTTGACGGCCTCGACACCGAGGCCTACGACCGCAATTATAGTGATAGGGAGTTGCTGAGCCGGAGCATCGGCTATTTCCGACTGCACACGCGGCGGATGATCCTGGTGGCCGCCATGATCACCCTGAGCTCGGTGGCCGGGACGGGCAGCCCTATCCTCATCTCCAAGGCCATTGACTTGGTAGCGCAAGACCCAGCCATCGAGAAAATGTTGCTGCTGGCCGGAGGCGTGCTCCTGCTGGGCGTGGCCGCCTGGGTCTTCAACTACGTCCGACAGCTGTTCTCCGCCCGGGTTGTGGGAGACGTGGTCCTCAAACTGCGAGAGGATGTCTTTGATGCCACCGTCGGGCATGACCTGTCCTTTTTCGACGAGCATCCCTCCGGCAAAATCGTCAGCCGGGTCACGTCCGACACCCAGGACTTCTCCGCCGTCGTCACCCTGGTCATGGACCTGATCAGCCAGGTGTTGCTGGTAGTCATCCTCTCCCTATGGCTGTTCAGAATCAACCTCTGGTTGACCCTGTTGCTGCTGGGCATGTCGCCGATTGCCACCGCCATCGCCCTCAGCTTCCGGCGCGTCGCCCGAACGGTCACCCAGCGCGCCCGCCGGGTCACGGCCAAGATCAACGCCCAGATTCAGGAGTCGGTCAGCGGCATCATGGTGGCCAAGAGCTTTCGGCAGGAACACGCCATCTACGCCACCTTCGATGCCAACAACCAGCAAGCCTACCAGGTGGGGCTGCGGCGCGGCCTGACGCTCAACACCATCTTCCCGGTCATGGGCATTGCCTCCGGACTGGGGGTAGCCACGCTGATCTACGCCGGCGGGCTGGCGACCCGCAGCGGCGCGGTGAGTCCTGGCAATTGGTATTTGTTCATGCAGGCCGTGGGGTTTTTCTGGTGGCCCCTGCTGAGCATCGCCTCGTTCTGGAGCCAGTTCCAGGACGGGCTGGCTGCCGCGGAACGAGTGTTTGCCCTGATTGACGCCGATCCGAAAGTGGTTCAGGCAGCGTCCGAACCGGTGGAAAAACTGGAAGGCCGAATCACGTTCCGAGACCTCACCTTCGCCTACACCGAGACCGAAAAAGAGACGGTACTGCCCGACTTCACGCTGGAGATCAAACCCAAAGAGACTTTGGCGCTGGTGGGTCACACCGGCGCTGGCAAAAGTAGCGTGGGCCGGCTGGTGGCGCGGTTCTACGAGTTCCAGGGGGGAGAGCTTCTGGTTGACGGTCGGGACATCCGCTGTCTGGACCTTAGCCAGTACCGCCAGCACATCGGGCTGGTTCCTCAGGAGCCGTTTCTCTTCTCCGGCACCGTGCGAGATAACATCCGCTACAGTCGGCCGGAAGCGAGCGATGATGAGGTATATGAAGCGGCGATGCACATCGGCAACGGCGACTGGCTGGCCGATTTGCCCAATGGGCTGGACACCGACGCGGGCGAGCGCGGCGCCAACCTCTCCATGGGACAGCGGCAACTGGTCGCCCTGGCGCGCGTGCTGCTCAAAGACCCGGCCATCTTCATCCTGGACGAAGCCACCGCCAGCGTGGACCCCTTCACAGAGACCCAAATCCAAGAGGGGTTGGAAACCATCATGCGCGACCGGACCGCCATCGTCATCGCCCACCGCCTGTCCACCGTCAAGAACGCCGACCGCATCATCGTCATGGATCACGGTCGGATCATCGAAGAGGGCACGCACAACGAGTTGATGGCTCAGGGCGGCCATTACGCCGAACTATACAACACCTATTTTCGGCACCAGTCGTTGGAGTACATCGAGAGCTTTGCCGGTTGACTTATGACCTACGGAGTGGAAAAGCCACCTGCGTGAACTGCACAGGTGGCTTCTTGGGTTTGGTCAGATTGCGCAAGTGCATGAAGCTGAAGAACGAGTAGTAGAGTTGCACAAACCGACGCTCTATGGTAGAATGTAGTACCAGTTAGAGTCTCAACTGATGCTATAGGAGGAAACCCATGTCTTTGATCGGCGTGCGTGAATTGCGAGAGCAGGCCAGTGAAGTGATCCGGCGAGTGCGCCAAGATCGCGCTGAGTATGTGGTTACCTACCAGGGCCGGCCGGTGGCCATCATCTTGCCTCTGGATGCCGGGCAGGCGGAGAAAGAGATGGTCCAAGCCAGCAAGAAAGCCGTGCTTGGCAGTTGGGAACGTTACGAACGCCTGGCCGAGGAACTCCGCCGCGTCTGGCCGGCTGACCTTTCGACCCAGGACGTGATAGACTCGATTCGGCGCTGAGGGGGAGACGATGTACACCATTGACGCCAGCGTCCACATCAGCGCCTTGAACCCCGCCGAGGCCGATTCCGCCACCAGCCAGGCGTTCCTGGCCCTGGTGCGGCAACACCAGACACCCCTGTTCTGTCCCACCCTGTTATTGGTCGAAGTAGCTGCCGCCGTGGCGCGGGCCTTGGACGATGCTGACCGCGCCACGACGTTGGCAGCGGCCTTGCGCGGCTTGCCTAACCAGACCCTGGTGCCGTTGGACGAGGCCCTGGCGGATCGCGCCGTCGCTCTAGCGGCGATGGTACGCCTGCGCGGCGCCGACGCGGTCTATGCCGCCGTGGCCCAGCAGTACGGCACTACGTTGATCACCCTCGATCGCCAGCAATTGGATCGACTCCCACCCCTGGTGAGCACCGCCCGTCCCGCCGACGTGCTGAGCGAGATGGAAGCCGGCGATTAGGCGTCGCACGGCAGCCACGAGGGGGTAGAACGCCTCCGCGCCTTCTGCATGGCTTGACAACTTTGTTCCATGAACACCTATCCTCCTGAAAGACGGCAAAGGCCACCTGCGTCAACCGCACAGGTGGCTTTTTGGGTTAGGTCAGATTGCGCAAATGGCCGAGACATGATACAATAAGCCAAAGGAGACAGAGCTATGAACGCTGAACGCCTTGCCTGGGTACTGCTGATGTTTTTGGGCGTGATCCTGCCGGCCCTCCTGGGTTATTGGGACATCGCCCTGGCCGGGATTGGGGGGATCACGCTGTTGGCATGGGCGCTGTGGAAGGAGAAGAAAAGCTAGACGCCTCGCCAAAAGTGCCCAACGGCGCTACAAATAGTTTCTTCAAAAGAGGGTGATTGGTTCACAAGAGGTACAAATGATTACGCAAACTTTCACTGCCGTTATCCACAAAGAAGAAGACATCTACGTTGCAGAATGTCCTGAGGTCGGCACCGTTAGCCAGGGGTACACGGCTGAGGAGGCTATCGCTAACCTGAAGGAAGCGACAGAACCGTACCTGGAAGAGTTTCCCGTACCCACATGTTGATACCAACCTTGCTCGTCGGGAAGCCCCCGTCGCTACGGTTGTTGACGGGGGCTTATCCGTAGAAGAAGGGAAAAGGCCGTGACGCTTGGTTTTGAGCTACTCAAAAAAGACCTCCACAGCCGCGCTCGCGTGGGCGTGATCCATACTCCGCACGGCCCAATCCCCACCCCGGTCTTTGCTCCGGTGGGCACTCAGGCGACGGTCAAAGCGGTCTCGCCACGGGAGCTCCGAGAGCTGGGCGCATCGCTGATCCTGGCCAACACCTACCATCTCTACCTGCGCCCTGGCCCCGACACGATAGCCAACCTGGGAGGCCTGCACAGTTTCATGGGCTGGGACGGGCCTATCATGACCGACTCGGGCGGCTTCCAGGTGTTCAGCCTGGCCCACCTGCGGGCTGTGGACGTGACGGGCGTGACCTTCCGCTCCCACCTGGATGGCTCTGAGCACCTCCTCACCCCGGAAAAGGCCATCGAGATCCAGGAGAAACTAGGGGCAGACATCATCTTGTGCCTCGATGAGTGCCCGGAACCGCTGGACTACGATTACAACGTCCGGGCCCTGGAGCGCACCCACCATTGGGCCGAGCGCTGCCGGGCCGCTCACACTCGCCCCAACCAGGCCCTCTTCGGCATCGTGCAGGGGGGCGCTTTCGCTGATCTACGTCGCGAAAGTGCGGCGTTTGTCACCGCCCTGGATTTCCCCGGCTACTCCATCGGCGGGCTGTCGGTGGGAGAGCCCAAGGAGGTGATGCACGAGATGCTGGAGGTGACCGTGCCCCTCCTGCCCGAGGACAAGCCTCGCCACCTGCTTGGCATCGGCTCGCCGGAGGACATCTTCGAGGGCGTGGCCCGCGGCATTGACATCTTCGATTGCGCCCTGCCCACCCGCATCGCCCGCAACGGTGCGGTCTTCACTCGCCTTGGCCGCCTCAACCTCAGGAACGCCCAATACGCCGACGACCCCGCTCCCATCGCGGAAGAGTGCGACTGCTACACCTGCCGCCACTTCTCCAGAGCCTACCTGCGACACTTGATCATGGCCAAGGAGATCCTGGGCCTACACCTGGCCACCCTGCACAATCTGCACTTCATGCTGCACCTGTTGCGAGAGATCAGGGAAGCCATCCTGGACGGCACCTTCTCTGCTCTGAAGGAGGAATTCCTGGCCAGTTACGAGATCATCCCCCACGAAGCGCGGCAGCGGAGCAGAGGAGCAAGGGAGCAGAGGAGCAAGGGAGCAAGGGGGCAAGAGGAGTGAATATCGTTCAAGCCCTTATCCTGGGCATCGTACAAGGAGCCACGGAATTCGTGCCCGTCTCCAGCTCGGCCCACCTGGTGCTGGTGCCCTGGCTTCTTGACTGGCCGGAGCCGGGCCTGGCCTTTGATACCATCGTCCATTGGGGCACCCTGGTGGCTGTCCTGGCCTTCTTCTGGCGCGACTTCGTTGCCTTAGCGGAGGCCTGGGCGAGAAGCCTGGTGGAGCGCAACCTGAACCAGCCAGAGGCCAGGCTGGCCTGGCTGATCATCGTCAGCACTATGCCTGCTGCCTTGATAGGCTTCCTTTGGAAGGACTTCTTCGAGAGCTTGTTCAGTTCTCCTGCCTTGGTAGCTGCTCTCCTGCTGGTCACAGGGACAATCCTGACCCTCAGCGAGCGGCTGGGTAAGCGACAACGCTCGATGGGCGATCTAAGCTGGCTCGACTCGGTGCTCATCGGCCTGGCTCAAGCCTTGGCCATTGCCCCAGGCATCTCCCGCTCAGGGGCGACCATAGCCATGGGACTATTGCGCGGGGTCAAACGGGAAGCGGCGGCCCGCTACAGTTTCCTCCTGTCCACGCCGATCATCCTCGGGGCCGGGCTTGCGCAACTGATAGAGCTGTTCCAGGCCGGCGCGGCCGGAACACAATGGCCGCCCCTCATTGTCGGATTCCTGACTGCGGCGACCAGTGGCTACCTGTGTATCAAGTTCTTCCTGGCCTATCTTCAACGAGGCAGGCTCTACGTTTTCGCCATCTACTGCTGGCTGGCGGGGGTGGTATCTCTGGCCATATTCTTGATGAGAGGTTAGATTGGCATTGGCAAGGAAAGACGTTGGCATAATCCTATGTCTGATGGGTCTCTTGCTCCTTGTTAGCTGCAGAGGTCCGGTAGAGCCTCCGCAGCCTGTTCACCTCAAGGTGGCTGGCTCTACCTCAATGCAGCCTCTCCTGGAGGAGTTGGCCCAGGCTTATACAGAGCGCTACGAGCACGTAACCATCGCCGTGGAGGGCCGAGGCTCGCTTACGGGGATCGAGTTGGTTCGCCAGGGTCAGGTGGACATCGGGATGACTTCGTGGAAGGAGCCGGAAGATGCATCGTTTTGGTCAACACCCATTGCCCTGGACGGCATTGCCATCGTCGTCCACCCCCAGAACCGGGTGGAGGGGCTGACGTTGCTTCAGCTCAAGGACATCTTCTTCGGCCGCGTCTGGGACTGGAGGGATGTGGGAGGGCGAGCAGGGGAGATCGTGGTCATCAGCCGCGAGGATGGTTCGGGGACGCGGGCGGTTTTTGAGGAGTTGGTCATGAACGGGAAGCGAGTCACCCCAGCCGCGGTGGTGATGCCCAGCAGCCGGGCCGTGGTGGAGTATGTGGCGGAGCACCCAGAGGCTATCGGCTACGTATCCATGGGCTATCTCTCCCCAAAGGTCAAAGCCCTGAAAATCGAGGATGTGTCCCCGACCCCGGAGAGCGTCCGCCGGGGGGAATACTACCTGTTTCGCCCCTTCTTCCTGATAACGCGCCAGGAGCCAACAGGCGAGGTCAAGGCCCTCATTGATTTCGTTCTCAGCCCAGCAGGGCAGTCCATCGTGGGGAGAAAATACGGGCGAGTGCAGGAGTAGTCCTAGCGGCCGGAGGTCGTCAATTTGCTGAGCGAACGCTCTGGGGAAATAGAGATTGGAGATTAGAATGGCAAATACATTTGATTGGATTGAAATAAGGACGAGGAACATAGAGACAACAGCAAACTTCTACGGGTCCTTGTTCGGCTGGAAAATAACCGAAAAAGAGACCGCAGACGGATTTGATGTCTGGATTTTTGATACGGGCGGTGAGCCACGTGTCCAGAACCTTCGGAGAGGAGGAATATGGCTAAGACCCGAGGGTGAACCTCTTGGGGTTGTCGTTTACATTGTGGTGGATGACATCAAGGCAACTCTAAAAAAGGTGACAGAACTAGGAGGAAAGGCCGTCACCCCCAAGGCTCCACTGGGCGCGGGTTACGGGGCATATTTTACGGATCCCAGCGGCAACCTGCTCGGACTCTACGAGGAGAAATTAGTATTATCTTTTAGGGAGGCAGCAGATGAGCGTTGAGGACAAAGTCGAGCAACTGCACCAGATGCGGGAGCAGGCCCGCTTGGCCGGTGGACAGGAGCGCATTGACCGCCAGCACGCTGGCGGCAAGATGACCGCCCGCGAGCGGGTGGATAAACTGCTCGATCCTGGTTCGTTCCGTGAGCTGGATATGTTCGCCGTGCACCGCGCCGTGGGCTTCGACATGGAGAAGAGAAAGTACCTGGGGGATAGTGTGGTCACCGGCTGGGGCACCATCAACGGTCGCCGGGTCTACGTCTTCTCTCAGGACTTCACCATCTTCGGCGGCAGCCTCTCCGAGGTCCACGCCGAAAAGGTGTGCAAGGTCATGGACCTGGCGATGAAGAGTGGCGCGCCTGTCATCGGCCTCAACGACTCCGGCGGCGCTCGCATCCAGGAGGGGGTCGTCTCGTTGGCTGGCTACGCCTACATCTTCCTGCGCAATGTCCTGGCCTCCGGCGTCATCCCCCAGATCTCGGCCATCATGGGCCCCTGCGCCGGCGGTGCGGTCTACTCCCCGGCCATGACCGACTTCATCCTGATGACCAAGGACACCAGCCACATGTTCATCACCGGGCCCGATGTGATTCGAGCGGTCACCCAAGAGGAGGTAACCTTCGAGGAACTGGGCGGGGCCATGGCCCATGCCTCCAAGAGTGGCGTGGCCCACTTCGCCGCCGAGAACGAGGAGCACTGCCTGGCCCTCATTCGCCAACTGCTCAGCTACATCCCCCAGAACAACCTGGAGGACCCGCCCTTCGTCCCCACCGCCGACCCGGAGGACCGCATGGACGAGGAACTGAAAACCATCATCCCCGATAGCCCGACCAAAGCCTACGATATGAAAGACGTCATTCGCCATGTGGTAGACGACGGGCAGTTCCTGGAGGTACACGAGCACTGGGCGCAGAACATCATTGTAGGGTTCGCCCGCCTGGGTGGCTTCAGCGTGGGCATCGTCGCCCAGCAGCCCATGGTCCTGGCCGGCGTGCTGGACATTAATGCTTCCAGAAAGGGAGGCCGCTTCGTCCGCTTTTGCGACGCCTTCAACATCCCCATCGTCACCTTCGTGGACGTGCCAGGGTTCCTCCCAGGGTTGGAGCAGGAGCATGGCGGCATTATCCTCAATGGGGCTAAGCTGCTCTATGCCTACTGTGAGGCCACAGTCCCCAAGGTCACCATCATCACTCGCAAGGCCTACGGCGGAGCTTACGACGTGATGAGTTCCAAGCACATCCGGGGGGACATCTCCTACGCCTGGCCTACGGCGGAGATTGCGGTGATGGGGCCGGAGGGGGCGGTCAACATCGTCTTCCGCAAGGAAATCGCTGCTGCCGAGGATCCAGATGTGGAGCGGGAGCGGCTAGCGCAGGAATATCGGGAGCAGTTTGCCAACCCCTACATCGCCGCCGCCCGCGGCTACGTGGACGACGTCATCGAGCCCCAGGAGACCCGTCCCCGTCTCATCGAGGCGCTGAAGTTCCTGCAGAACAAGCGGGACGCGAACCCGCCGAAGAAGCACGGGAATATACCGCTGTAGTGGCAGGTCACAAGCCTGTCCTGAGCTTAGCCGAAGGATAGCAAGTCACAGGCAACCCGCCGTCCGGAGGAGCACGATGGAGAGAAAAACGAGGAAAAACGAGAACGGGCGAATCCCGGTCAGAGCAAGGGGCGCTGGTACTGATGTTTAAGGCGCGGGATTTGTTTGCGGAATAGAACACGGATCGGCAGGATTTGCGGATAGATCAGATAATCCCGCCCATCCGTGTTCTGGAGGTAACATGACTAACCCACTCAAAATCTGCGACCTGATGCTGCGGGACGGCCACCAATCCCTCCTGGCCACCCGCATGCGCACCGACGACATGCTGCCCATCGCCGAGAGGATTGACCAAGTGGGCTATTGGGCGGTGGAGATGTGGGGCGGTGCGACCTTTGACTCGGCCATGCGATTCCTGGACGAGAATCCCTGGGACCGCATCCGCCGTCTCAAAGAGCGAATGTCCAGCACTCCCTTTATGATGCTCCTGCGGGGCCAGAATATCGTTGGCTATCATCACTATCCCGACGACGTGGTGGAGCGATTCGTCGTCCACG